>JAGQRU010000043.1 GCA_020425105.1 Paracoccaceae bacterium | reverse complement strand
ATCTCAAGGTCGGCGACGGACTTGCCGAAACCCCCGGCAAGGTGGTCTACCGCAACCGCCTGATCGAGCTGATCCAGTATGAGCCCAGCACCGAAACCGTGCATCCGGTACCGCTTTTGATCGTGCCGGCCTGGATCATGAAATATTACATCATGGATCTCAGCCCGCAGAATTCCATGATCGGCTTTCTGGTGGCGCAGGGGTTCACGGTTTTCTGCATCTCGTGGCTGAACCCCACGGCCGAGGATCGCGACAAGGGCATCGAAGACTATCGCCGCATGGGCGTCATGGCGGCGCTGGATACCGTGACCAAGATCAACGGCCCGGCGAAGGTGCATGCCTGCGGCTATTGCCTGGGCGGGACCATCCTGTCGATCGCCGCGGCCACCATGGCGCGCGACGGCGACGACCGGCTGGGGTCGGTGACGCTGCTGGCGGCGCAAACCGACTTTTCCGCGGCGGGTGAGCTGATGATGTTCATGGACGAAAGCCAGGTCGCGTTCATGGAAGACATGATGTGGGATCAGGGCGTTCTGGACCAGACGCAGATGGCGGGCGCCTTCCAGATGCTGCGCGCCCAGGACCTGATCTGGACCCGCGCCGTGCGGCGGTATTTCCTGGGCGAGGAAGAGCAGGAATTCGACATTTCTGCCTGGAACGCCGATGCGACGCGGATGCCCTATCGGATGCACGCGGAATATCTGCGGGCGCTGTTTCTGGAAAACCGGCTGTCCGCGGGGCGTTTCGCGGTGGACGGTCATGTGATCGCGCTGAAAGACATCGCCGCGCCGTTCTTTGTGGTGGGCACGGAACAGGACCACATCGCGCCGTGGAAATCGGTCTACAAGGCCACCCTGTTCACCGAATCCGATCTGACCTTCCTGCTGACCAATGGCGGGCATAATGGCGGCATCCTCAGCGTGCCGGGCAAGCCGCGCCGCCACTATCGGGTCGGCAACCGGCCCATCGGGCGGCGTTACATGGATCCCGACACCTGGTTCGACGGGCATCGGCAGCAAGACGGGTCGTGGTGGACCGTGTGGGCGGACTGGCTGCACGGCAAATCCACGCCCGAATTGCAGGCGCCGCCGGAAATGGGTTCGGACGAACAGGGGCTTCCGCCGCTGATGGATGCCCCCGGCACCTATGTGCTGCAACGCTGATCCGATGTCCGGCCCGTCTATACGGCGGGCCCGTGCCGGCCGGTCGGGGTGCGCGGCCTAGCGCACTCCGCCGAAGGCGATGCCGGTCAGATCCGCCATGTCCCGCTTCCACGTGGTCAGGTCGTCGGCATTGAACCCGGCCACATGATCGTGGCCGCAGGCCCGCGCCATCACCTGCATCAGCTCCACCGATGCGGCGAAGAAATTCGCCAGCCGCTGCGCCGATTTTTCGATGACCAGCCGGTTGACCAGTTCGGGCCGCTGGGTCGCGATCCCCACCGGGCAGTTGTTGGTATGACAGGCGCGCATGGCGATGCAGCCGATCGCCTGCATGGCCGCGTTCGACACCGCCACCGCATCGGCGCCGAGCGCCAGCGCCTTGATGAAATCCGCGGGCTTGCGCAGGCCGCCGGTGATGATCAGCGTCACGTCGGGCCGGTCGGAGCGGTCCAGATGCCGCCGCGCCCGCGCCAGCGCGGGGATCGTGGGGACCGAGATATTGTCGCGGAACAAAAGCGGCGCCGCCCCGGTCCCGCCGCCGCGACCGTCAAGGATGATATAATTCACCCCGACCGCCAGCGCCGCGTCGATATCCTTTTCGATATGCTGGGCGCTCAGCTTATAGCCGATGGGAATGCCTCCGGTGCGGTCGCGCACCTCGTCGGCGAAATCGCGGATCTGCGCGGGGTCGGTCCAGTCGGGGAACCGCGACGGGGAAATGGCGTCCTGCCCTTCCTGCAACCCGCGCACCTGCGCGATCTTGCCCACCACCTTGTGGCCCGGCAGGTGCCCGCCAGTACCGGTCTTGGCTCCCTGCCCGCCCTTGAAGTGAAAGGCCTGCACCTTGTCGAGCTTGTCCCACGAAAATCCGAAGCGGGCCGAGGCCAGTTCATAGAAATAACGCGAACAGGCCGCCTGTTCTTCCGCCAGCATCCCGCCTTCGCCGGAACAGATCCCGGTGCCCGCCAGTTCCGCCCCCCGGGCCAGGGAAATCTTGGCCGGTTCAGACAGGGCGCCAAAGCTCATGTCCGACACCAGAAGCGGGATGTCGAGCCGCAGCGGCTTCTGGCATTCCGGGCCGATCACCACATCGGTGCCCACGGGCGCGTCGTCCAAGAGCGGCGCGCGGTGCAGCTGCGCGGTCAGGATCTGGATATCGTCCCAGTCGGGCAACTGGGTGCGCGGCACGCCCATGGCGTCCACCACCCCGTGATGGCCGGTCTTCTTCAACCCCTCGCGGGCATAGCGCTGGATCAGGCCGGTATGAGGCTCCTCCTCAGTGCCGTGCGAGGTGTCGGCATAAAGCCCCAGATAGGCGTTGCGGTTGAAGGGCTGCGGGTTGTCCTGGCCCCAGGCGAGGATTTCGTCTTCATCCACCAGCACGGCGCCATCTTCCACCCAGCTTTGAAACTTGGGCAGCTTTTCGTCATTGGCATATTCGGACACCCCGGTATCCAGCCGGTAGTCCCAGTCATGCACGCCGCAGATCAGGTTCCGGCCGCGCACGAAGCCGTCCGACATCAGCGCACCGCGATGCAGGCAGCGGCCATAGAATACCGACACGTCATCGTCAAAGCGGACGACGACCAGATCGACCTCGCCCACCAGCGCATATTTCGGGTCGCGGTCGGGCAGGTCGTCATAGCGGGCGATTTCGATCTTGGTCATCTGGGCTTTCCTCCAAGCGCTGCAACAGCGGGACCCCGGGCGGGGCGTGAATATCGGTCGGTCATGGGTGCGGCGGCGCATGCCCCTGCCGGGTTGGCAGCGGCACGGCAGAGCCGCGGATCGGTTGCAGTTCGGCCTCGGCGCCACGCGCGGCGATCAGACGGGCATAAAGCCGGGCGCCGGGGGCCGCGGTGATGCCGTGCAGCAGCACGCTGATCCAGACGGCGTTCAGGGCCAGATACAGGATCTCTTCGCCCCAGATCCCGTCGATCTGCGGAACCGCGGTAAAGGCGAACAGCGCCGTGGCAAGCCCGCGCGGCCCGAACCAGCCGAAGAAGACCCGTGTCAGGGGGGTGGCATCGGTGCGGATCAGCGACAGCCAGATGGCCACCGGCCGGGTGATCAGCAAACTGGCCATGATCGCGGCGAATTCGGCCCAGCCCAGATGCGCCATGGCTTCGGGGATCGCGTCGATGCCCAACAGCAGAAACGCCCCCCAGGCCAGCATCTGACCTTCGTTTTCGGTGAATTCATAGATGAAGGGGCAGCGGCGCTTGACCCGATGACCGAAGGCCAGCCCGCCGGCGAATGCGGCGATGAAACCGTTGCCGCCGATGGCTCCGGCCAGCACATAGGCGCCCCCGGCCAGCGCGATGGCGCCGACGCCTTCATAGGCGGGGCCGGTCAGGTCGCGATCCTTGGCGTAGATCAGCGCCTTGCCGCCGGCCCAGCCCACCGCCGCCCCGGCCAGCGGGCCCAGCAGCACCTGCTGCGCGCCGAACCACAGCCAGGTGCCGGGATCGGGCCGGATCATGCTGGCGCCGATCGACGCGAGCGCCAGGATCAGCGGCAGCGCCAGCCCGTCGTTCAACCCGCTTTCCACCGTCAGGGCGCGGCGCGGGCGCTCCGGCACGGCGGGGTTCGACACCACCGCCTGACCCAGGGCGGCATCGGTCGGCGTCAGGATGGCCGCCGCCAGCGCAGCGAAGACCAGCGGCCAGCCCGGCAGGATCAGCGCGATGGCGGCGGTGCCGAGGATCCAGGCCAGCGGCAGACCCAGCACCAGCATGCGCAGCGGCCAGACATGGCTTTGGCGCAGTGCCGTCAGGTCGATCCGCGCGGCGTCCAGAAACAGCAGCAGGATCAGCGCCAGTTCCGCGACCACATGCAGCGCCTCTTCGGTGTTCTCCCCGGCGAACAGCCCCGCCTGATGCGATCCCACGCCCAGGGCCATGAACACCATCGGCGCGGTCAGAATGGTGCGCGACAGCCGCTTGCCCAGCAGGCAATACACCACCGTGACCGTGCAAAGCAGGATCATTCCCATTGCCATCCCCGTTTCATCGTCCGCCGCTTGGGCCGGACAGGGGTCCGGGGCACGGCGTTTGGGTTACGCTACATGGGTGCAAGCAATTTGCTAAGTCACGATGACTGAACGGGTTGCGAGCGTCTGAAATATTCCGGCTCAGGCCTCCGGGCGCGACACCGGGCCCGATCCGTCCGCCGTCGGGGAGGCGGCCCGCGCAAACCATGCCCGCAGCGCCGCGGCCTGCGCGGGGACCGGTTCGGCCAGCCCCCCGGTGAACAGATCGAAGGCCGCGCGGTTCGAGGGCGGCACGGCAAGCAGCACCGGCACCCCGGCGCTGACCGCCTGCCCGATCAGCGCGCGAAACCCGTGACCGTTGGCCTCACGCTTGCCGAACTTGTTCAGGATCAGAAGGTCGGGCGCCGCGGACAGACGCGCGCCCACATGCGCGACCGCGTCTTCCAGCGCGGCGGTGTCAAGCCGGCAGCCCCTCGCGCCATCGCCCAGCGATTGGGAAATACGGATCACCGGGCCGTCCGGCAGCAGCGTCAGGTCCATGTCGCAGGGCCCCGCGCCCGGGCGTTCGGTATTGCTTTGCACCACCCCGGCAAGGGAAACGCCCCGGTCCGCCAGATCCCGCGCGAAACCGGCCAGCAGCCGGTCCGCGCCGCCGCGTTCATCCGATGTGATGAAGGCCAACTGCATTCCGCCCGTCCCTTCGCTGCCGATGCGGCGCCAGACTGCCCCGAAACCGAAGGCGGGGCCAGTCCCCCCGCGCGTGGCGTGACGCGCAAATCCACGGGCCGCGCGCCCTACAGGCACAACGGTCCCTCGCGCGGATTGGCGCGCAGCGAGACTTTCGCGCGGATTGGCGCGCGAAACCGTCCCCACAGCGGATCAAACGCGCAAGAAAGGTTTACCTTGGGGCCAAATGTGGATAATCACCCACTCTGCGACAGATTTGGGGCATGCGGCCCCGCACAGCTATGGGCCCTTGCCACCTCAGAACCAGAACTTCGCGCCCAAAGGGCATCGCAGCGAGCCCCTTCCGCGCCTCACTTCCCGGAGACCGCCTCACGTGCTGACCAGCCCGATCTCTGCCGAACTCGCGCGGCATTACGACCTTGCCCCGTCCGTTGAGAAAGCCGCCGAAACCCAGGCGCTTTACGCGCGTACCAGCCGTGTGATCTCTCCCCCCGACTGGGCGGTCTTCGCCCCTTATGTGGCCGAAATCAACCGGCTGAAGAAGGAACGCAACGCGGTGATCCTGGCGCATAACTACATGACGCCGGAAATCTATCACGGTGTGGCGGATTTCGTCGGCGACAGCCTGCAGCTGGCCATCAAGGCGACCGAGGTCGAAGAAGACGTCATCGTGCAATGCGGTGTGCATTTCATGGCCGAGACGTCAAAGGTGCTGAACCCGAACAAGACGGTGCTGATCCCCGACCCCGCGGCGGGCTGCAGCCTGGCCGAATCCATCACCGCCGAAGGTGTGGCCCAGATGCGGGCCAAATACCCGGGCGCGCCGGTCGTGTCCTATGTGAACACCACGGCCGAGGTGAAGGCCGCATCCGACATCTGCTGCACGTCCTCGAACGCGCTGCAGATCGTCAATGCGATGGACGCCGACACCGTCATCATGACGCCGGACAAGTATCTGGCGCAGAACGTGGCCAATGAAAGCCCGAAGAACGTGGTGTTCTGGGACGGGTCCTGCATCGTGCACGAGCTTTATACCGCCGAAGATCTGCGCGCCTATCGCGACCACGATCCCGAGGTGAAGATCATCGCCCATCCCGAATGCACCCCGGATGTGGTGGCCGAGGCCGATTTCACCGGGTCCACGAAAGGGATCATCGACTGGGTCCACGCGCACAAGCCCGCGAAGGCGATGCTGGTCACCGAATGTTCCATGGCCAGCAATATCGCTGACGAATTGCCGGATGTGGATTTCGCCAAGCCCTGCAACATGTGCCCCTATATGAAGAAGATCACGCTGGAAAAGATCCTGTGGTCGCTGCACACCATGTCGCACGAGGTCACCGTGGATCCCGCAGTCGCCGATGGTGCGCGGCAGGCGGTGGAACGGATGATCGACCTCAGCCGCCGTCTTCAGGGCTGAGCGCGGCAGGCGCATGGGCCGTTCCCTGGACACCGGGCGGATCGTCATCGTCGGCGCGGGGCTGGCGGCGCTTTATGCGGCGCTGAAACTGGCGCCGTGGCCGGTGCTGATGATCTCGCCCGAACCGCTGGGCACCGGGGCCAGTTCGGCCTGGGCGCAGGGCGGGGTGGCCGCCGCCATGGCATTGCCCGACAGCCCCGAACAGCACGCCGCCGACACGATCCGCGCCGGCGCGGGCGCCGTGGATCCGGCTGTGGCCGACAGCGTGACCCGCGCCGCGGCGGACCATATCTCGGTTCTCACCGGGCTGGGCATTCCCTTCGATCGCACCGCCGCCGGTGACTATGTGGTCAGCCGCGAGGCGGCCCATAGTCTGGCCCGCGTCGTGCGCGTGCAGGGCGATCAGGCAGGGCGGGCGATCATGGAACGGCTGGTGGCTCAGGTCCGTCAGACCCCGTCGGTTCAGGTTCTGGAAGGCGTTCTGGCCACCGATCTGGTGACCGAACAGGGCCGGGTGACGGGCGTGCGGGTGATCTCCGCAGCCCCGGAGCGGTCAGCGCGCCTGACCATACGGGCTCCGGCGGTGCTGCTGGCGGGCGGCGGGTCGGGCGGGCTTTTCGCCCGGACGACCAACCCGGCGCCGATCCGCGGGCAGGTGATGGGTCTGGCGGCCCGCGCCGGTGCCAATATGGCCGATATGGAATTCGTGCAGTTTCACCCCACCGCCATCGACAGCGGCGAAGACCCGGCGCCGCTGGCGACCGAAGCGTTGCGCGGCGAAGGCGCGATCCTGATCAACCGGTTTGGCCGACGGTTCATGCTGGACCTGCACCCGGATGCGGAACTTGCGCCGCGCGATGTGGTGGCGCGGGCGGTGTATGCGGAAACACAGGCGGGCAACCGGCCCTGTCTCGACACGCGCGCGGCCGTCGGCGCCGCCTTGCCGCATCATTTTCCGGCGGTGGCCGAAGCCTGCGCCCGCACCGGGATCGACCCGCTGACACAGCCAATTCCGGTCGCCGCGGCGGCCCATTATCACATGGGCGGTGTCGTCACCGATCTGCGCGGGCGGGCGTCGCTGGACCGGCTCTGGGTCTGCGGCGAGGCGGCGGCCACCGGCCTGCACGGCGCCAACCGGCTGGCGTCGAACGGGCTGCTGGAAGCGCTGGTCTTCGCCGCCAACGCGGCAGCGGATATTACCGCCGTGCTCGGCCCGGATGCCGGTGCCCACGTTGCGCCCGCCGATCTGCGGTTCGATCCTGCCGGAGGACGCGCGCCTGATCCCGACGCGGTTGCGGCGCTGCGCCAGACCATGACCGACCATGTCGGGGTGCTGCGCGACGCCGCCGGGCTGCGCCGCGCGCTGACACGGATTGGCGCGCTGGAAGCTGCGCAGGCGGACTGCCCCGAATTCGTCAACATGACCGCCACGGCGACGCTGATCGCGGCTGCCGCGTTGCTGCGCTGTGAAACCCTAGGCAGCCATGCCCGCACCGATTTTCCCGACCCCCTGCCCGGCCCCGCCCGGCGCAGTGCCCTGACCCTTGACGACGCACTGGCCCTGCGCCGCGCCCAAGCTGAGGAACCTGCATGAGCCCCTCTTTCGCCCCGCTTCCTCTGGTGATCCTCGAACCGCTGGTCCGCGCCGCGCTGATCGAAGATCTGGGCCCCAATGGCGATGTGACCACCCGGGCGGTGATTGCGCCGGACACGACCTATGAAGCGCGCATCGTGGCGCGCGAACCCGGCGTGGTGTCGGGTCTGGATCTGGCGCGGCTGGCGTTCCATCTGGTCGATCCCGATCTGAAGGTCGCCGCGCGCTGCACGGACGGACAGCATTGCCCGCCGGGCGAGGTGCTGATGGAGGTCTCGGGCCGCGCGGCGTCGATCCTGTCGGGCGAACGGGTGGCGCTGAACTTCATGGGGCGGCTGATGGGTATTGCGACCCAGACGGCGGCCTTCGTGGCCGAAACGCGCGGCACCCATACGCGCATCACCTGCACCCGCAAGACCACGCCGGGCTTGCGCGCGGTGGAAAAGCTTGCCGTGCTGCATGGCGGCGGGTCGAACCACCGCTATGGGCTGAGCGATGCGATCCTGATCAAGGACAACCATATCGCCGCCGCCGGGGGCATTGCCGCCGTTCTGAAAGCCGCCCGCGCGGCGGCATCGCACATGATGCGGATCGAGATCGAGGTCGATACCCTGGCGCAGCTCGACGAGGTTCTGGCCACCGGCGGTGCGGATGTGGTGCTGCTGGACAATATGGACACCGCCACCCTGACGGACGCGGTCGCGCGGGTGGGTGGGCGTCTGGTCACCGAGGCCTCAGGCAACATGCGGCTGGCGCGCATCGCCGAAGTGGCGGCGACGGGGGTCGATTTCATCTCCGTCGGCGCCCTGACCCATTCGGTGAAGGTGGTCGATATCGGGCTGGATTTCTAAGCGGCGCTATCGGTCGGCGCCCGCGCGGACCAGATCGGCCAGACTGGTCAGGGCAAAAAGTCCCGCGGCGAGGCAGACGATCGTCGGACCTGTGGGCGTGTCGAAACGATAGGCCAGCTGCAGCCCTCCCAACGCCGACAGCCCGCCGATCGCAGCGGCAATCAGGGCCATGGATTCGGGCGTCCGAGCCAGGGGCCGGGCGGCAGCGGCCGGGATGATCAGCATCGCCGCGATCAGCAGCACGCCCACCACCTTGATCGCCACTGCCACGACCGCCGCCAGAACCACCGTCAGCACCAGTTGTTCGCGCCGGGGGTCAAGCCCCGCGGCATGGGCCAGATCCGGGTTCAGCGTCGCCGTCAGAAGCGCCGACCAGCGCCACCAGAACAGCGCCAGCACCACCGCCGCGCCGCCCCAGATCACCGCCAGATCCGCGCGCCCGACCGCCAGGATATCGCCGAAAAGATACGCCATCAGGTCGATCCGCACCCCATGCAGGAACGACACGGCCACCAGCCCGAAGGCCAGCGCCGAATGCGCCATGACGCCCAGCAGCGTGTCCACCGCGTAACCTCTGCCGCTGAGCGCGCTGACGATCCCGGCCATCAGCAGCGCCACCAGAAGCACGCCGCCGAACATCGAAAACGAAAAGGTCAGTGACAGCGCGACCCCAAGGATCGACGCATGTGCAGTCGCATCGCCGAAATAAGCCATGCGCCGCCAGACCACGAAACAGCCCAAAGGCGCCGCGGCCAGCGCCACGCCAAGCCCGGCCAAGGCCGCGCGCACCAGAAAATCGTCTAGAAACATCATTCGGCGGCCTCCTGCGGCGGCGGATCGCCGGCACCGCCGGGATCATGAGGATGATGGTGGCCGTGATGCGGGTCCGCGGCGTGATCGTGGGTGTGGTTGTGATCATGGCGATAAAGCGCCAGCGCGCCCTGCGTCCCCGACCCGAACAGCGCACGGTATTCGGGTGCGGTGGCCACATGTTCCGGCGCGCCCTGACAGCAGACATGGCCGTTCAGGCACAGCACCCGGTCCGACGCGGCCATGACCACATGCAATTCATGGCTGACCATCAGCACCGCGCAGCCCAAGGTGCCCCGGACCTCCTCAAGCTGGCGGTAGAAGGCGGCAGAGCCGGGCTGGTCGAGCCCCTGGGTCGCTTCGTCAAGAATCAGAAGCTCGGGCCGGCTCAGCAAGGCGCGGGCCAGCAAGGCGCGCTGAAACTGGCCGCCGGACAGGCGGGACATCTGGCGGTCTTCCAGCCCGCCCGCGCCCGCATGGTCCAGCGCGGCGCGCGCGTCCGCGTCGGACACACGCTGCGGCAGGCTCAGAAACCGCCGCACGGTCAGCGGCAAGGTCGGGTCGATGAAGAGCTTTTGCGGAACATATCCGATCCGCAGCCCCGGCTTGCGGGTGACCCGCCCGTCTTGCGGCGCCACGGCGCCGATGATGCTGCGCAGCAGGGTCGACTTCCCCGACCCGTTGGGGCCGACAATGGTGATGATTTCGCCCGGCCGGATGGTCAGATCGACGCCTTGCAGGACGGTTTTGCCGCCCAGACGCACCGACAATTGCGCGATGTCCACAAGGTTCATGCGATGCGGGGCTCCTGGCAATTGGGGCAGACCCCCACGGCTTCGACCACGGTGCGTTCGATGATGAACCCGGCCGCTTTCGCCGCCCGGTCCAGCACGGCCTTGTCGGGGGCCAGATCCGCCTCGGCCACCGCGTTGCAGGTGCGGCAGATCATGAAAACCGGCGCGTGGCGCTGCCCGGGATGGGCACAGGCGATGAAGGCGTTCAGGCGTTCGATCTTGTGGGCAAAGCCGTGGCTGACCAGAAAATCCAGCGCGCGATAGGCCACGGGCGGCTGCGAGCCCAGACCTTCTTCGCGCAGCACATCCAGAATTTCATAGGCGCCAAGTGCGCGGTGCCGCTGCAGCAGGATTTCAAGCACCCGGCGGCGGACCGGCGTGAACTGCAGACCCGCCTTCTTGCAAAACCCGTCCACCGCCTGCACCCCCTGCTGGATACAGGCCGCGTGGTCGTGGCGTTCAAACCCGATTGTGTCCATCTGAAACCCCGATTTGCCGTCCGCGCGGCTTTTGCTCTTGATATGTTATAGTATCGCCCTTATCAAGCCGTGAGATGTTATAAGATTACATAGAGGCCCCATGCGACTTCCTTCCTTTCTGATCGCCCTTCTGAGCGCGGCGGCGGCACAGCCCGCGGCGGCCGAGGTTCCGAACGTAGCCACGGATATTGCGCCGGTCTATGCGCTGACCGCGCGGGTGATGGACGGCGCCGGCGCGCCGCGGCTGATCATCCAGCATGGCGCGTCGCCGCATGACTATGCCCTGCGCCCCTCCGAGGCCAGCGCCTTGGCGCAGGCCGATCTGATCTTTCAGATCGGCGACGCGCTGACCCCGTGGCTGGGCAACGCTCTGGCGAAATTGGCACCGAAGGCACAGGTGGTGACGCTTCTGACGGCCCCGGGCACCCGGGCCCTGCCCTTCCGTGAAAGTGCGGTGTTCGGTGTCGAAGAGGACGAGGGCCACGACCACGACCACGACCACGACCACGACCACGACCACGACCACGATAATGACGAGCATCACGACCAAGACAATGGTCACGAGCAAGAGCACGGCCATGGCGACGCGCACGACCATGACCACGAAGGCGTGGATCCTCATGCCTGGCTCGACCCGGAAAACGGCAAGATCTGGCTGACGGCAATCGCGGACGCCTTGTCGGAGGCCGATCCGCAGAATGCGCCGCTTTATGCGGCCAATGCCGCGGCCGGCGCGGCAGAGATCGACAAGGCGACGGCCCAGATCTCGGCGCAGCTTGCGCCGCTGCAGCAGACCCGCTTCGTGGTGTTTCACGACGCCTATCAGTATTTTGAACACCGGTTCGGAATGGCGGCGACCGGGGCGATTTCGCTGGGCGACGCGGCCGATCCGTCGCCGGCACGGATCGCCACGCTGCGGGCCCAGATGGCGGCCGAGCAGGTGCGCTGCGTCTTTGCCGAGCCGCAGTTCAATCCCGGGCTGGTGACGGCGGTGGCCGAAGGCAGCGGGGCCGCGACGGGGGTTCTGGACCCGATGGGCAGCGCGCTGCCGCTGGATCAGGCCTTCTATCCGGCGCTGCTGCGCGATCTGGCCGCCGGGTTCGCGGCCTGCCCCTGACCGCTGCGGGACTTACCCGCCAAAGGCCGCGCTGAGCATGCGAAAGGCGCTGAGCCCAAGAAACAGGGCAAAGGCCAGCCGCAGCCGCGGCGGGCTGAGCCAATGGGCCAGCCGCGATCCCTGCGGCGCGCTGAAGACGCTGACCGAAAAGATCAGCACCGCAGCAGGGATATGCACATAGCCCAGCGACAAAGGCGGACGGCCGGGCACATCCAGCCCGGCCCAGATGAAGCCCAGCACCGCCGGAACCGCGATCACGAGCCCAAAGGCCGACGCGGTTCCCACGGCACGATGCACCGGGAATGAACACAAGGTCAGGATCGGCACCGACAAGGTGCCGCCGCCGATGCCCATCAGGGCCGAGAATCCTCCGATCAGGGTGGCCAGGATGCCTCGCCCTGCCACCGACGCCGGAGGAGCCGGGGCCAGGATGATCTGGCGCGGCAGCACCATGTTCACCGCCACGATCATCGCCACACAACCGAAAATCCCGGTCAGGACATCACTGCTGAACACCTTGGCCAGCAGCCCGCCCAGCCCGGCCCCCAGAAACACGAACGGCGCCCAGCCTTTCAGCAGGTCCCAGTCGATGGCCCCCTTGCGGTGATGCGACCGTGCCGATGAGATCGATGTCGGAATGATCGTCGCCAGCGAGGTCCCCACCGCCATGTGCATGGCCACATCCGCCGGGATCTCCATCACCCCGGACAGCATGAACAGCACCGGGACGATGACGATGCCGCCGCCGACGCCCAGCAGCCCGGCCAGAAGTCCGGCCACGGCCCCGGTCAGGGCCAGCAGCAGCGCGAAAAGGATCAGCATTGGGTCGAACGCCATGACGGGCTCCGGGTCGGGGGTCGGGAAGGTGCGCGCCCATTCCAATCACAGCCGCGCGGGCGGGGAAAGCCCGTGCCGGACCGGAAGGCGTCGGCCCCGGTCCGGCACGAAGGTCGTCTTGCGGCGCCGGTTATTTCCAGCCGCGTTCGCGATAATAGGCCAAGGCGCCGGGATGGATCTGGGCGGTCATGCCGTCCGTGATCATGTCGGTTTCGCGCAAAAGCTGTAGCGCCGGGTGCAGCTTCCGGAAGGCGTCAAGATCGTCGAAGACCGCGCTGACAACCGCGTGCACCACCACGTCCGATGTATCCGCGCTGGTCACGAAGGTGGCCTTGGGGCCCCAACTGGGGACATCGTCGGGGTTTCCGGCATACATGCCCCCGGGGATCGTGGCCGCCGCATAGCCCGGGTTTTCCGACAGCAGCCGGTCGACGGCGGGCCCGGCCAGCGGAACGATGACGATGGCGCAGGTGGAGGTGACCTCCTGCGTCGCGCCACTGGGCAGGCCCGCGGCCCAGAAGCTGGCATCCACATCGCCGTCGCACAGGGCATGGCTTTGATCCTGCGAGGCGACGGATGCCGCTTCGGCCAGATCGTCGGGGTTGAGCCCCGCGGCGGCCAGCATCGTGTCGGCCAGCACCCGCGTGCCGGACCCGGGCGAGCCCAGATTGACCTTCTTGCCCTTCAGATCCGCGACACTGGCGATGCCGCTATCGACGCGCGCCAGCAGGTGCAGCGGTTCGGCGTGCAGCGAAAACACGGCCCGCAGATTGCCGTCCGGTCCGTCGGCGAAGGGCGGCGCTCCGGCCACGGCCGCAGCCTGGACATCGGATTGCACCACGGCGAAGTCCAGATCGCCCGCGCGCAACGCATTGATGTTGAAAACCGACCCGTCCGTCGATTCCACCGAACAGCGGATCCCGTGATCGGCGCGCCCCCTGTTCACCAGCCGGCATATGGCGCCGCCCGCGGGGTAATAGACCCCGGTCACGCCGCCGGTGCCAACCGTGATGAATTCGCTGGCCGCGCTGGCGCCGGTCAGGGCCAGGCTTGCGGCCAGCATCGCGGCGGCGCGTTTCAGTCTGCTCATCAATGCGATTACTCCCTTTAACGGATGATCGTCTGTGCCGGGGCAGGCCGGACCGCTGCGTCAGCGGCCACGAAACAGCCCGCCAAGAATGCCGCGCACCATGCGCTGACCCTGCCGCGTCCCCAATTGACGGACCATGGTCTTGGCGAAGGCCTTGCCCAGTTCCGCCGCCGCCCCCGATCCGGGAGCCTGTTGCGGCGGTGTGTAGCGCCGCGACCGCGTCTGGGCCGGGGGTGCGGGGGCTGTGCCGAACAGATCCTCGGCCAGCGCGTCCCGGTCCAAGCGGGGCTTCGGGCCTGCGGCGCGCTCCGCCGCCGGGGCGGCGGCGTTTTGGGCGGCGGCATCTGCCCGTTCAGCTAGAATTTCGTGGGCGGACCAGCGATCGACGGCGGTGTCGTACCTGCCGGCGCAAGGCGACGCGGCCATCGTCGCGGCGCGTTCTTCGGCGCTGACCGGTCCCATGCGGGTGCCCGGCGGGCGGATCAGGGTCCGCTGCACCATCGACGGCACCGCCTTGCCTTCCAGCAGCGACACGACGGCTTCGCCGGTGCCGACCTCGCGGATCG
>JAGQRU010000042.1:339-10538 GCA_020425105.1 Paracoccaceae bacterium | reverse complement strand
GCCCACTGGTTCACATGCCAGTCGCCATTTGCCTGCCGCTCAGCAACCCGAAGGCTGCCGGTGTCGAGCGCGTTCAGCGTGTCTTCGATGGCTTCGCGGGCTTCACCACCGGTGTCCGGGGTGATGGTATCGCGGGCCTCCCAGGCGGCTTCGATGGCGGTTTCCAGTGCTGCATTGGACATGGGCGACCCTTTCGCGCGGTTTACTCTGGCCAGTGTTCCGGCAAGGCTATAGTCCGACAGAATGGCCTGCGCAACGCAGGTGCCGGTGTGAGAGACAGCGTCATGAAGGATCAAAAGGCCCATCCCCTGCCCGATGCCCGCGAGGATATCGACCGGGCCCGGGGTCTTCCGGACACACCCCAGACCCGGTCGCCGACGCACAAGCTCGCCTTTGCCGATAACGAATTCCTGTGCCGCGAAGACCTGCGCCCGGTGCGTCTGCAGCTGGAGCTTCTGAAGGCGCAGCTGACGCTGGAAGAACGCGGCATCCGGTCCACCGTCGTGCTGTTCGGCGGGGCGCGGATTCCGGCCCCCGACAAGGCCGCGTCAGCGCGTGTTCCCGCTTTGGCGAAGCTGAGCCATTTCTACGATGAGGCGCGCGCTTTTGCGCAGCTCGTCACGGAGCGCAGCGTGGCCTCCGGGAACACCGAAAACGTGATTGTCACCGGCGGGGGTCCCGGGGTGATGGAAGCCGGAAACCGCGGCGCGCTGGACGCGGGCGGCGTGTCCATCGGGCTGAACATCGTGCTGCCGCACGAACAGGCGCCCAACCCCTATGTGACGCCGGAATTGTCGTTCAACTTCCACTATTTCGCCGTGCGGAAAATGCATTTCCTGATGCGCGCCAAGGCGATTGTCGTCTTTCCCGGCGGCTTTGGCACGCTGGACGAGCTGTTCGAAGCCCTGACCCTGATCCAGACCCGGCGCATGGCCACCGTGCCGATCCTGCTGTTCGGGGAATCGTTCTGGCGCGAGATTGTGAACTGGCAGGCGCTGGCCCGCGCCGGAACGATCTCTGAGGACGATCTGAACCTGTTGCGGTTCGTGGAAACGGCAGACGAAGCCTTCGCCGCACTGGTCGAGGCCGGCGCGGTCTGACCCAAAACCGTCCGCAGGGTTCCGGGGAGCCCGAAATAATAGAGGGTTCCGACCATAAGCCAGAACCCTCCCTCACCCCACGTGCTTTCGCACCACACGTGTTCGAATGTCGGGTCCTGCCTTCCTGGCGGGACTTGTTTTGTTCTACGCGAAACGGCGCGGTGACGCAAAGCCGTTCTGGGCAGAAATCAAGTCAAATTTTTCCTGAATTTCAGGCTATTAGCTATAAACGGCTTCCTTGCCGAAGTGCTTGACCAGCAAATAGCACAGCACGGCCCGATACTTGCGGGTTTCGGATTTGCCATAGGTTTCGACCGCCGCCGCGATCCCGTCCATCAGCGCGGGGCCGTCTTCCAGACCCAGTTTCTTGATCAGGAAATTCGTCTTCACCCGTTCGACCTCTGCCGCATCCGAACTCGCGACCGTCGCGCTGTCTGCGTTATAGATCGTCGGCCCCAGACCGATGACCACCTTGGTCAGCAGATCCATATCCGGCGTTACACCGCATTTCTTGGTCAGGTCGTCGGCATAAAGGGCGATCAGGTCGTCACGCTTGCTCATGAGGGGTCTTCTTTCTGTAGCCGGTCAAAAAAATCCGTTTGTCGCCGAGCAACCTAACGGATCGGGCTGGAAAGGAAAGAACACTGGCCGCAGATCCGCCGCTTTCACGCACCGTCAAGGATGCGTGACATCCGGTTTCAGCCATTGATCGGCGGCGGCGCAGCGCGGCATCTTGCCCGCGAAGGAGGCCCCGCCATGACCGTGTTACGCAGATTTCAATCGATCAAACCCGTGATCCTGTCGCTTGCCATTGTGCTGGGCTTTGTCCTGCACTGCCCCGCGGCCAAGGCGGCAGAAACAGAAACCGCGGTTCTGGCCGGGGGGTGCTTCTGGTGCGTCGAGGCGGATTTCGAAAAGCTTCCCGGCGTCACCGATGCGGTGTCCGGGTATACCGGCGGAACGGTGGCCGACCCGACCTATCGGCAAGTGTCGCGGGGCGGGACCGGACATTCCGAGGCGGTTCAGATCATCTTTGATCCCGATGTGATCACCTATCGCCAGATCCTCGATCTGTTCCTGCGCTCCATCGACCCGCTAGACGATGGCGGCCAGTTCTGTGACCGTGGACACACTTATGCGCCGATGATCTTCGTGCTGGACGACGCCCAGAAAGCGGTAGCCGAAGACGCGGTGGCACAGGCGAAGGCGGATCTGGGCCGGCGCATCCGTGTGCCCATTCGTGACGCGAGCACGTTCTATCCGGCCGAAGAATATCATCAGGATTATTACAAGCAGACATCTGTGGTGCTGACCCGCTTCGGGCCGCAATCCAAGGCCGACGCCTATAAGAAATACCGCAAGGGCTGCGGGCGCGACGCCCGGGTCAAAGCGGTCTGGGGCGACGCCGGGTCTTTTCTGGAAGAATAGACGCCGGGCTTAGTCGCCCGGCGGGTCCCGCGTATCTTTCGCGCCGGACTTCCGATCTCCCAGCACATATCCGGCGATCCCGCTCAGCACAGCGACAACGGCCTGGCCTTCGATCAGCTTCAGCAGGCCCAGCATGGTCACCGAAAGGATGATCAGAACGATGGTGGCGAGCTTGGCCACCTCGGTGCGCTGCACGATCACGCCGATGGCTTCGCCCGAATAGCTCGCCCCCCTGAAGATGAAGATCGCCACCAGTGTCAGACCGATGCCCAGGATGCCGAACGCGATCAGCGCGTATTTCGCCGCCTCAAGCACGAACCACATCATTTGCAGACGTTCTGCGTCTTCCATCGGATCCTCCCGCCTCTGCGCTCTGGCGGGAGTATCTTCCGAAAGGACCGAAAATCAAAACCCCTTCGTCAGCCGACCTTGGACGCCGCCAGAACCGCCATGTTGAGGATATCGTTTTCGGTGGCGTTGGTCGGGCACAGCTGGATCGGTTTGGCGACACCGGACAGGATCGGCCCGATCACCGTGGCGCCTGCCATTTCCTGCATCAGCTTGACCGAGATCGACGCCGAATGGCGCGCCGGGACCACCAGGATATTCGCCGGCCCTGACAGGCGCGAGAACGGATAGGATTTCATCGCCGCCATGTTCAGCGCCACGTCCACCGTCATTTCGCCTTCGAATTCGAAATCGACACCGCGCCGCTTCAACACATCCGGGGCCAGATGCATTTTCTCCGCCCGTTCGGACACCGGATAACCGAAGGTCGAAAAGCTGACAAAGGCCACGCGCGGTTCCAGCCCCAGCGACCGCGCGACGTCGGCGGCGCCTTCGGCGATATTGGCCAGATCCTCTTCGTCGGGCCATTCGTGCACCAGCGTGTCTGCGATCATCACGATGCGGCCTTTCAGAAGCAGGGCGGTCACCCCCACCGCCCCGGCCGAGGCATCCGCGTCAAACACATGGTTGATCTGTTCCATCACATGCGCCGACTTGCGCGTCGCGCCTGTGACCATCGCGTCGCCGTGACCATGGGCCAGCATCAGGGCCGAAAACACATGCCGGTCGCGCGCGGCAAGGCGGTGAACGTCGGACCGGTCGAACCCCTTGCGCTGCAAACGCTCGTACAGAAAGGCCTTGTAGGTTTCCAGGTGAGCCGTGTTCGCGGCATTGATCACCCGCAATTCGCGCACCGCATCGCCCAGCCCGGCGGTTTCCAGCTTGGCCCGCACATCGGCTTCGCGGCCCACCACGATGGCCTTGCCCAGCCCGGATCGCTGATAGGCAACCGCGGCCCGCAAGGCGCGCAGATCGTCGCCTTCGGCAAAGATCATCTGCGCCTGCGCCTGACGGGCACGGGCATGCAGCCCTTCCAGGATCGACGCGGTCGGATCCATGCGCGCCTTGAGCGAGCGTTCATATCCTTCCATGTCGATGATCGGGCGGCGGGCGACGCCGGTATCCATCCCGGCCCGCGCGACGGCGGGCGGGATCCGGTGAATCAGCCGCGGGTCGAACGGTGTCGGGATGATGTAGTCGCGCCCGAAGCTGAGCTTGCGCCCATAGGCCACCGCAACCTCATCGGGAACGTCTTCGCGGGCGAGTTCCGCCAATGCCTTGGCGCAGGCGATCTTCATTTCGTCATTGATGGCGCGCGCGTTGATGTCCAGCGCGCCCCGGAACAGATAGGGAAAGCCCAGAACGTTGTTCACCTGATTGGGATAATCCGACCGGCCCGTGGCCACGATCGCGTCGATGCGCACGTCATGCGCTTCTTCGGGGGTGATTTCCGGGTCCGGGTTCGCCATGGCGAAGATCACCGGGTTGTCGGCCATGCTTTCGACCATCGCCGCGGTGACCGCGCCTTTCGCGGACACGCCCAAGAACACGTCGGCGCCCACCATCGCTTCTTCCAGCGTCCGCTTGTCCGTCTTGGCGGCATGGGCGGATTTCCATTGGTTCATGCCCTCGGTGCGGCCCTGATAGATCACCCCTTTGGTGTCGCACATGATGCAATTGTCATGGCGCGCGCCCATGGTCTTGATCAGTTCAAGGCAGGCGATGCCAGCCGCGCCAGCCCCGTTCAGCACGATCTTGCAGTCTTCGATCTTCTTGCCCGACAGGTGCAGCGCGTTGATCAGGCCCGCCGCACAGATCACGGCCGTGCCGTGCTGGTCGTCGTGGAAGACGGGGATGTCCATTTCTTCCTTCAGGCGCTGTTCGATGATGAAACATTCGGGCGCCTTGATGTCTTCCAGATTGATGCCGCCGAAAGTCGGGCCCATCAGGCGGACGGCCTGAATGATCTCTTCGGGATCTTCGCTGTCCAGTTCGATGTCGATGGAGTTCACATCGGCGAACCGCTTGAACAGCACCGCCTTGCCNNCTTCCATCACCGGCTTGGAGGCCAGTGCGCCCAGATTGCCAAGCCCCAGAACGGCGGTGCCGTTGGAAATCACCGCCACCGTGTTGCCCTTGGTCGTATAGTCGTACGCGGTCTGCGGGTCCGCGGCGATGGCCTCGCACGGAACCGCGACGCCCGGACTATAGGCCAGCGACAGGTCCCGCTGCGTGCTCATCGGCACCGTCGCCTGAATGGCGAGCTTTCCCGGGTTGGGCAAAAGGTGGAACGCCAGCGCGTCTTCAGGTGTAATTTTGCTTTTGGACATGGGCTGGACCTCCTCCAATCATGTCTGGCCGTCTTACGCGACGCCCCGGGAAGCCTCAACGCGTATTAGCGCGCGACATCGCTGGCGCGGCAACGTCGCAGGGCGCGGCGCGCTTGATTGTGGGTTTTTCCCCGCGCGCGGAGCCCTTACACCGGGACAACCGTATCACCGCCCAGTCGCCGGAGCCCGCCAATGACGCCCATGATGGCGCAGTATCTCGACATCAAGGCCGACCATCTGGACGCGATCCTGTTTTACCGGATGGGCGATTTCTATGAGATGTTCTTCGATGATGCGGCGGCGGCGGCGACGGCGCTGGACATCGCGCTGACCAAACGCGGCAAGCACGATGGCGACGACATTCCCATGTGTGGCGTGCCGGTGCATGCCGCCGAAGGCTATCTGCTGACCCTGACCCGCAAGGGGTTTCGGGTCGCGATCTGCGAACAGCTTGAAGACCCGGCCGAAGCCAAGAAGCGCGGCTACAAGTCCGTGGTGAAACGCGGCGTCGTGCGGGTGGTGACCCCGGGCACCCTGACCGAAGACAGCCTGCTGGACGCGCGGCGATCCAATTATCTGGCCGCCTGGACCGAGATCCGAGGCGACGGCGCGCTGGCATGGGTCGATATCTCGACCGGCGAGCTGGTGGTGGCGCCCTGCAAGCGGCTGATGCTGAGCCACCTTCTGGCCCGTCTGTCGCCGCCCGAGCTTTTGTGTCTGGACGCGGCGGAGCCGGACCTGCGGGCGCTGGCCGACGATCTGGGCACGGCGCTGGTCCCGCTGGGCGCCGCGAGCTTTGACAGCAGCGCCGGGCTGGAACGGCTCAAGGCGCTGTACAAACTGGCCACGCTGGACGGGTTCGGGAACTTCGAGCGGACCGAATTGTCGGCGCTCGGCGCGCTGGTGGATTACCTCGACATCACCCAGAAGGGAAAGCTGCCGCTGATCCGCCCGCCGCTGCGCGAAGCACCCGGCGGCGCGATGGCCATCGACGCCGCCACGCGGCGCAATCTGGAGATCACCCAAAGCCTGTCCGGCGGGCGCGACGGATCCCTGCTGGCCGCGATCGACCGAACCGTGACGGCATCCGGTGCGCGGCTTCTCGAACGCCGGCTGGCCGCGCCGTCCTGCGATCTTAGGGATGTCCGCGCGCGCCATGACGCGGTGACCGAACTGGTGGACAAGCCCGCCCTGCGCGACCGGCTGCGGACCGCGTTGCGCAAGGCGCCGGACATGGACCGGGCGCTAAGCCGGCTGGCGCTGGATCGCGGCGGACCCCGGGATCTGGCGGCGCTGCGCGACGGGTTGGGACAGGCGCAACTGGTCGCGGACCTGCTGCACGCCGAAACGCTGCCCCAGGTTCTGGACCACGCCGCACAGGATCTGGGCGGGCACGACGCGCTGGCGGATCTGCTGGAACGGGCGCTGGTCGCGGACCCGCCGCATCTGGCCCGCGACGGCGGATTCGTGGCGCCGGGACACAGCGCCGATCTGGACGCGGCGCGAACCCTGCGCGACGAAGGCCGCAGCATGATCGCCGCATTGCAGGCGCGCTATACCGGCGAAACCGGCATCGGTGCGCTGAAGGTGAAGCACAACAATGTGCTGGGATATTTCATCGAAACTCCGGCGACGCACGCCACGCGGATGATGGCGCCGCCCTTGTCGGAAACCTTCATCCACCGGCAGACCACCGCCAACGCGGTTCGATTCACCACGCTGGATCTGTCGGAACTGGAACGAGGCCTGATGAATGCGGGGGCCCGGGCGCTGGATCTGGAAAAGCAGATCTTCGACAGGCTGCGGGACGAGATCCTGGGCGCCTCTGCCGCGATTGCCACCGCCGCGCGGGCCTTGGCCGAGATCGATCTGGCCGCCGCATTCGCCGATCTGGCGGCAGGCGCGAACTGGACCCGGCCCAAGGTCGACGATAGCCGCGCCTTCGCCATTCGCGGCGGGCGCCATCCGGTTGTCGAAGCCGCTCTGGCGCGGCAATCGGGGGCGCCCTTCGTCGCCAATGACTGCACGCTTGGCGCCGAAGGCGACGGGGCTGCGATCTGCCTGCTGACCGGGCCCAATATGGCCGGCAAGTCCACCTGGCTGCGGCAGAACGCGCTGATCGCGCTGCTGGCGCAGGCCGGAGCGTTCGTTCCCGCCGAAGCAGCGCATGTGGGGCTGGTGTCACAGCTGTTCAGCCGCGTGGGTGCGTCGGACGATCTGGCCCGGGGACGGTCGACCTTCATGGTCGAAATGGTGGAAACCGCGGCGATCCTGAACCGGGCGGATCAAAGGTCGCTGGTGATCCTGGATGAAATCGGGCGCGGGACCGCCACCTATGACGGGCTTTCCATCGCCTGGGCAACGCTGGAGCATCTGCACGACCAGAACCGGTGCCGGGCGCTGTTTGCCACGCACTACCACGAAATGACCGCGCTGGCCGACCGGCTGGACCATGCCAGCAACGCCACGGTGGCGGTCAAGGAATGGGACGGCGAGGTGATCTTCCTGCACGAGGTGCGCCCGGGTGCTGCCGACCGGTCCTATGGGGTGCAGGTGGCCCGGCTGGCCGGGCTGCCCGCGCCGGTCATTGCGCGCGCGCGGCAGGTTCTGGAAACGCTGGAGGCCGGCGCCCGAGAAGGCAGCCGGCGCGCACCGATGCTGGACGACCTGCCCCTTTTCGCCGCGCCGCCGCCCGCACCGAAGGCCGCGGTCCCGGAGCATCCGGCTTTGACGCGGCTGACAGGCCTGCAGCCCGATGGGCTGACACCGCTCGAAGCGCTCAGCCTGATCTATGAATTGCGCGCGTTGGTGACGGCGGAAGGCGGCTAGCCGCACGCCATTGCGGAAGGCAGAGCCGCGGTGGCTCTGCCCATCGGTCGTTAGCTGGAAGGGGTGGACGAGACGCCCACCTGCGCCGGACGCAGCAGGCGGTCATGCAGCAGGAAGCCCTGGGTCATCACCTCGATGATGTCGCCCGCCACGGTGCCCGGCACCGGTGCTTCGAACATCGCCTGATGAAGCTGTGGATCGAACTTGTCGCCCCGCTGCGGCGCGATCAGGCTGATGCTGTGCTTGGTGAAGATGTTCAGCAATTCGCGCAGCGTCAGTTCCACGCCTTCGATCAGCGCCTTGTCCGCATCGCTTTGATGCTCCGCCGCCGCTCTCAACGCCCGGTTGAGGTTGTCGTAGACCGGCAGCATGTCCCGGGCCAGCCGCGACCCGCCATATTGTTCGCCTTCCCGGCGGTCGCGTTCGCCCCGCTTGCGGGCGTTTTCCGCATCGGCGAGCGCCCGCATGAACCGGTCGCGCATGTCGTCGCGCTCGGCCTTCAGGGCTTCGATTTCGGCCAGAAGCCCCTCGCCATCGGCTTCGGGGTCTTGCGCGGCCAGCGTATCCAGATCGACGAGTTCGTCTTCGCTCACGCCTGCCAGAATATCTTCCAGGTCAAGCTCGTCTTTCTTCTTCGGATCCGCCATGGTTTCTCCTTTTCAACTCCGGTCGGAGATCATTTTGCCGACCAGTTGCGCCGTGTAATCAACGATAGGCACGATCCGGCCGTAATTGAGCCGGGTCGGTCCGATCACCCCCACCGCACCGATAATCTTTCGATCCGCGTTCATATAGGGACTGACCACCAGAGAGGAACCCGAAAGTGAAAAAAGCTTGTTCTCGGAGCCAATAAAAATGCGCACACCTTCGCCGCCTTCGGTCAGGTTCAGAAATTCCGCGATGTCGCGCTTGCGTTCCAGATCGTCGAACAGCGTGCGGATGCGGTCGATATCCGTCTCGCTCTGCGCGTCGAGCAGGTTGGACCGGCCGCGCACGATCAGCCGCTCGGGCCCGCTGGAGCTTTCGTCCCAGACCGCCAGACCGCTTTCCACCAGATCGCGCGAGATCTGATCGATTTCCTGCCGCCGGCGGGCGATTTCGCTTTCCATCACCCCGCGCAATTCGCCGAGGGTGCGGCCTTCGGCCAGCGCGTTGACGAAATTCGCTGCCTCACGCATCGACGATGGCGTCTGCCCGGGCGGCGGCGTGAAGACACGGTTTTCCACATGCCCATCGGCAAAGACCAGAACCACCAGCGCCCGGTCCGCCGCGAGGCTGACGAATTCGATGTGCTTGATCGGCGCCTCGTGTTTCGGCGTCAGCACCAGACTGGCGCCATGAGTGACGCCGGACAGGGCGGCGCCGATACCGTCCAGCAGCCGGCCGACATCGCCGCCCGCGTCGCCCACCGTCGCGTCGATCTTTTCACGGTCCTGCAGGGTCAGCGGATCGACCTCAAGAAACCCGTCCACAAACATGCGCAGGCCGCGTTCCGTGGGGATCCGCCCGGCAGAGATGTGCGGGCTTCCCAGCAGGCCCAGATATTCCAGATCCTGCATCACATTGCGGATTGTGGCGGCGCTGACCTTTTCCGACATGGTCCGGGTCAGAGTGCGCGATCCCACCGGTTCGCCGCTGGACAGATACCCTTCGACCACGCGGCGAAACACTTCGCGCGAACGGTCGTTCAGGTCGTCCAGCGCTTTGCTATCGGCATTTGTCATATTGCTCCCAGCGTCTGTTCCCGGCACCGCAGCCAAGCAGGGTTGAACTGTCCCGCCTTGCGAAGATAAGGGACTGGCATCCCAACGCAAGGAAATGTCATGCGCCCCTCTGGCCGAAAGCTCAACCAACTCCGCCCGATTTCTATTGAAACGGATGTGACGCGCCACGCCGAAGGATCGTGCCTGATCCGCATGGGCGATACCCATGTGCTGTGCACCGCCACGCTGGAGGACCGGGTGCCGCCATTCCTGAAAAACTCCGGCTTGGGGTGGGTCACCGCGGAATACGGGATGCTGCCCCGCGCGACCCACACCCGCATGCGGCGCGAGGCCAAGAACGGCCAGTCCGGCCGGACACAGGAAATCCAGCGCCTCATCGGGCGGTCCTTGCGCGCCGGTCTGGACCGTGTGGCTTTGGGCGAGCGGCAGATCACCATCGA
>JAGQRU010000042.1:0-219 GCA_020425105.1 Paracoccaceae bacterium | reverse complement strand
CGGTCAGCTGCGGGATCTATGCCGGACAGGCGGTGCTGGATCTGGATTACCCCGAAGACAGCGATGCGGGCACCGATGGCAATTTCGTCATCACCGGATCGGGCAAGCTCGTCGAAGTTCAGATGTCCGCCGAAGGGTCCGCCTTTTCACGCGACCAGATGAACCAGCTTCTGGATCTGGCCGAAGCCGGCGTGGCCGAACTGGTCGCGGCGCAGAAAG
>JAGQRU010000326.1 GCA_020425105.1 Paracoccaceae bacterium | reverse complement strand
GGCCCGGCTGCCGCGGATATCCTGCGCATAGAGCCGCTTGTCGAACGAGCTCGAGGCGTTGATCGCCTCCATGATCGCATCGGGCCCGGCGCTGAACCGCCCGCCCCACATCGCATTGCTCGACCGCTCGCTCATCTTCGTCCTCGCTGTGCCCACATCTCGCAGGCCTCTATAGGGCCCGCCCGGCGAGCGCGCAAACCGCTTCACATCCCCGACAGCGCGGCGGTCAGCGGGTTGACGACCGCCGCCGCCGCGGCACATCAAGTCGCAACGACAGGAGACCGCGATGAAGACCCTGCTGGCCGCCGCCTGCCTTGCCCTGCTGCCCATGACCGCCGCCGTCGCGGACAGCCCCGACACCGCGGCGCTGGAAGCGCTGCGCGAAGGCGACATGAAGAAGCTGGTCTTCCACCCCGCGCCCCAGGATGTGTCGTCAAAAGCCTTCGTCGACGATACCGGCGCCGAACGGTATCTGAGCGATTTTCGCGGCAAGATCGTCGTGCTGAATTTCTGGGCCACCTGGTGCGCCCCCTGCCGCAAGGAAATGCCGGGGCTGGACCGGCTTCAGGGCGAACTGGGGGGCGACGATTTCCAGGTGGTGACGCTGGCGACCGGGCGAAATTCGCCCACCGCGATTCGGCGTTTTTTCACTGACGAGAACATCGCGCACCTGCCGCAGTTCAACGATCGCGGCCAGACCGTGGCCCGCGACATGGGCGTGCTGGGCCTGCCGGTCACGGCCATCCTGAACCGCGACGGCCAGGAGATCGCGCGTCTGCGCGGCGACGCGGATTGGGAAAGCCACAGCGCCAAAGCGATTCTGCTGACCCTGATCGATCAGGACCGGACGCCGCACTAAGCGCCGCCGCGACCCCGCTCGAGACACCAGCCGCGCCGGTTTTTCGCCCGCCGCCCCGCGGCACCGGGCGCAACATCGCACACGCCATAAAGGTGACAAGCACGTGTCACAAAAGCGTCATGTGCGATGTCTAGCGTTGCGCCAGTCGCCGGATGCGTTGTGGCACCGGCCGTCTATCCCAACAGGAGCATTTCCATGAAAAAGTCGATCGCTGTGCTGCTTGCGGCAACCGCGCTCACCTCTGCCGCGCAGGCTGAAAGCCTCGTTCGCGTGCTGACCGCGCCGCTGGGCGCTGAAATCACCGGCCTCTATATCCGTGGCGGTGACCTGTTTGCCAACATGCAGCATCCCGACCACGAAATCGGCGGCACCTTCGCAAAAGCGACCGTCGGCGTGATCTCGGACGCCAATTTCACCGCCGGTGAGCATGCCGCGCCGACCTCGGACGATGCAAAGAAATCCGTCACCAGCTCGCTCGGCGCGTATCAGGTGCTGCTGCAGGAAGGCGATCATGGCGTTGTCGGCCTGATCAAGTCGAAGGCCGGGGAAGACCTGCTGGTTTCCAACGACCCCGACTTCAACGGCTTCATCGCGACCGGCGACAACGAAGGCTTCCTGTTCACCAACTGGGAAAACCGCCCCGGCGGCATGTCGCGCGCGGCCCTGACCCGTGGCGCCGATGGCACGTGGTCGGTCAGCGACGTCAAGATGCTGGACTTCTCGGCCGTTGATGGCACCTGGGTGAACTGCTTTGGGTCCGTGTCGCCCTGGAATACCCCGCTGACCTCGGAAGAGCTGTATTTCGACGACACCGCCGAATGGAACAACCCGGAATACAAATACATCGAGGATGTCGCCGTTCTCGACACCTATCTGGGCGAAGGCGTGTATCCGAACCCCTACAAATACGGCTATATCGTCGAAATCACCGACCCGGCCGGCACCGCCGCCCCGGTGAAGATGCTGGCCATGGGCCGCTTCAGCCATGAAAATGCGGTCGTGATGCCGGACCAGAAGACCGCGTATCTGTCCGATGACGGCACCGGCACCGTGTTCTTCAAATTCGTTGCCGACACCGCGGGCGATCTGTCTTCCGGCACTCTTTTCGCCGCGAAGATCACCCAGGACGGACCGTCCGGCGCGGCAGCAGCCGACACGGCGCTGAACATCGAATGGGTCGAACTGGCCCATGGGTCGAACGCCGAAATCGGCGGCTGGGTTGCCGATTACGACGGCATCTCGATGGCCGATCACAAGGCCGGTGAAAACAACTACATCACCGACGCCGAGATCGCAGCCTGGGCCGCCGGCGAAGCTGCCGACAACCGCGTTGCATTCCTGGAAAGCCGCAAGGCGGCCGTCGCCAAGGGTGCCACCGGCGAATTCCGCAAGATGGAAGGCGTGAACATCAACCTGGACGGCGCCGCCGACGGGTCCGTGCCGTTCATGTACATGGCCATGTCTGAAGTCTCCAAGACCATGTCCGATGGCGAAGGCGACATCCAGCTGGCCGAAAACAAGTGTGGCGCCGTCTATGAGATGGAACTCGACGCTGCATTCAACGTCAGCCGCATGACGCCGGTCGTCGCCGGTTTCGGCTATGACGACGCAAACGCGCCGAATGCCTGCCCGGTTGAATCCGTGTCCAACCCCGACAACGTGGTTGTGCGCCGCGACGGCACCGTGCTGATCGGTGAGGACACCGACGGCCACGAAAACAACGCGCTTTGGCTCTACACCAAAGGCACGCAGTCCTAACATTTTGGGGAGGACTTCGGCCCTCCCCATCTTTTCCGGGTCTTTCTGTCGGAAATCCCTTTTCCCGACAAAACTTGTAGGGTAATGTCTTGCTGTTGCCCGGCCTCATCTCGGGCTGCCCGCAGAGGAATTGACATGCCCCCACGATATTTGCGTCTGACGGCGCTGGTCCTTGCGACCGCACCGCTGACCCCCGCGACCGCCGAAACCACCGATCCCGCCGCCGTCGCCAATACCTATGCCGATCTGGCCCATGCCGGATATCAGGACAGCCTGATCCTGGCCCGCGCGCTGCAGGATTCGGTCAATGCCCTGGTCGCCGCGCCCAGCGAGGCCACGCTGAAGACCGCGAAAGAGGCCTGGATTGCGGCACGCGTGCCCTATCAGCAGACCGA
>JAGQRU010000041.1 GCA_020425105.1 Paracoccaceae bacterium | reverse complement strand
GCAGGTCCTCTTTCCGGGTGCCGGATTTCAGAATGTCGATGGCCGGGAAGACACGCTTGTCGGCGACCTTACGGTCAAGAACCAGTTCCGAGTTCCCGGTTCCCTTGAATTCTTCGAAGATCACCTCGTCCATACGCGACCCGGTTTCGATCAGCGCCGTGGCGATGATCGTCAGCGACCCGCCCTCTTCGATATTTCGCGCCGCACCGAAGAACCGTTTCGGGCGCTGCAGCGCGTTGGCATCCACACCGCCGGTCAGAACCTTGCCTGAAGACGGCACCGTCGTGTTATACGCACGCCCCAGACGCGTGATCGAATCCAGAAGGATAACGACGTCGCGCTTGTGTTCCACCAGACGCTTGGCCTTCTCGATGACCATTTCGGACACCGCCACGTGGCGCGATGCCGGTTCGTCGAAGGTCGATGAAACCACTTCGCCCTTCACCGACCGCTGCATGTCGGTCACCTCTTCCGGGCGCTCGTCGATCAGCAACACGATCAGATAGCATTCGGGATGATTGCGTTCGATGGACGCCGCGATATTTTGCAAGATCACCGTCTTACCGGTCCGCGGCGGCGCCACGATCAGCGACCGTTGGCCCTTTCCGATCGGAGCCACCAGGTCGATGACCCTGGCGGATTTGTCTTTGATCGTCGGATCTTCGATTTCCATCGTCAGCCGCTCGTTCGGGTAAAGCGGCGTCAGGTTGTCGAAGTTGATCTTGTGGCGCGCCTTTTCCGGGTCTTCGAAGTTGATCCGGGTGGCTTTTGTCAGCGCAAAATAGCGTTCGTTGTCCGCGGGCGCCTGAATGACACCTTCGATCGTATCGCCTGTGCGCAGGGAAAAATGGCGGATCATGTCGGGCGAGACATAGATATCGTCGGGACCCGGCAAATAGTTCGCCTCGGGAGACCGAAGAAAGCCGAAACCGTCCTGCAGCACCTCCAAAACGCCATCGCCCGAGACTTCCCACCCTTCATCTGCACGTTCGCGCAGAATCTGGAACATCATCTCGCCCTTGCGCATGGTCGAGGCATTTTCGATCTCAAGCTCTTCCGCCATCGACAGAAGATCCTTGGGGCTTTTTGCCTTCAGGTCGGACAGGTTCAGTTTTTCTTGGGAAACAGCAATATTCATATCAAGCGCTCCAGCGCTCCTAAGGCGTATATACGCATATTTTGGACGTAGGGAATCCGCCGGCGGACGCCGGGTTGGCTGATATATATGCGACAACTGCGTAAAGTCAATTGTCCCGGGGCGGGTCTAGATCGGGCGCGCGATGACCGAGATCACGATGACAACCATGAACAAGGTCGGCAGCTCGTTCATCAGCCTGTAGGTTCGCCCGGTTCTGGTGTTTGTGCCTGACGCAAGCTCTTTCCGGCGCAGACCCAGCCAGTGATGGAACCATGTCATTCCTATGATGCCTGCAGCCTTGGAATAGGGCCACACCGCGCCCCAATCGACGACTCCCGGCGTCAGCGCCAAGAGGACCCCAAACACCCATGTGGCAATCATGGACGGGTTCATGATGAAGCGGAGGAGCTTGTATTCCATGGTCTGAAACAGCGCGTCTGTATCGGGCCCCTGCGCCGCCGCCTGTTCCACATGGTACACGAAAAGCCGTGGCAGATAGAACAACCCAGCCATCCAGGCCAGCACCGACATCACATGCAAGGATTTTGTCCATGGATACAGATCGGCAAGAATATCGAACATGGGCGGCCTTCCTGGGTCTTGGCATCTCTCAAACAATAAAGAGAAAGTAAAAGAAAGATGATGTTGTAGAATGTCCTGTGGATACCGTGGATTAACGGATTATCAACAGCTTTGTACACTGTGGATTTTCTGCGTATGCATGCCTCGTCATCCATAAGTAGAAAAGTTAACTCTTTAAGAATCAATTGGTTAGAAATTTCAAGCCGCAGAAATCCTGTGGATAACTCAGGGGATATTCACATAAAATTAACGCCGGTTAACCGCCCTGGGGACGAAGCCATCCACCGTGGACAGGCATGGGCATTGAATTGACAACATCCCTGCATCGCGGGAGTTTGCACAAACTATCCCCTTTCATCCCTGCGCCATGCACTGGCCATGCCCAGGGTTCCACACAGGTTTGTCCACAAGATGCGTTCCTTGGTACTGGCTTCGGGATCGGCAACCCGTCAGGCGATGCTGACCGCCGCGAATGTCCCGTTTGAAGCGGTTTCACCGCGTTTGGACGAAGATGCCATTCGGACGGCGATGGAGGCCGAGGGCGCGCCCGCACGCGACATCGCCGATCTGTTGGCAGAGATGAAGGCGCGGAAAATCAGCGACAAACATCCCGGGGCAATGGTTCTGGGATGCGACCAGGTGCTGGAATTCGAAACGCGCGCCTTTTCCAAGCCCGAAACCAAGGCGATGGCGCGCGATCAACTGATGTGCCTCAGGGGAAAAACGCACCGGTTGTTGTCTGCGGCGGTGCTGGTCGAAGACGGCAAACCTGTCTGGCGGCATGTCGGCGTCGTGCGTTTGACCATGCGGACCTTCTCGGACGACTACCTGGACAGCTATTTGGACAGGGCCTGGCCGCAGATTGCCAGCTCCGTCGGCGGGTACATGCTGGAAGCCGAAGGTGTGCGGCTTTTTTCGCAGATCCAGGGCGATTACTTCACCGTTCTTGGCCTGCCTTTGCTAGAGCTTCTAAGCTATCTGACATTGCGGGGAGAGATCGAAGGGTGACGGGAACGAGGGTACCTTTGGCCGGTGTGATCGGCCATCCGGTGGCGCATAGCAAATCGCCACGCCTGCATGGGTATTGGCTGCGCACTTTGGGTCTGCCGGGCCACTATGTTCCGCTCGACGTTGACCCGGCCGATCTGGAACAGGTTCTTCGGGCCTTGCCCAAGGCGGGCTTTGTCGGGGCGAATGTGACCATCCCCCACAAAGAGGCCGCATTTGCGCTGGCAAAGGATGCGAGCGAAACCGCCGCACGTCTTGGCGCCGCAAACACGCTGATCTTTCAGCCGGATGGTTCTGTTTATGCAGATAATACAGATGGATACGGCTTTATCACCAATCTGCGCCAATCTGCGCCGGACTGGGATCCGGCCTCGGGGCCCGCAGCGGTTTTTGGCGCCGGTGGTGCGTCGCGGGCGGTGATTGATGCATTGTTGCAGGCCGGTGTACCGGAACTGCGCCTGACCAATCGTACAGCGGACCGTGCAAATGCTCTGGCAGCGCAATTCGGGCCGCGGGTTTCCGTGATCGACTGGCAGCATGCGGATCGTGCGGCGGAAGAGGCAACGACGCTGGTGAACACCACGTCGCTGGGGATGGAGGGCCAGCCACCCTTCACGCTGTCCCTGGCGGGTGCCGCGGCAAACGCCCTGGCCACCGACATTGTCTATGCGCCGCTCGACACGCCCTTTTTGCAGGAAGCGCGCCGCAATGGCGCGCGCACGGTGGATGGATTGGGAATGTTGCTGCATCAGGCGGTTCCGGGTTTCCGGGCGTGGTTCGGAAAACAGCCGGAAGTGACCCCTGCCCTGCGCGACGCGGTTCTGGCCTCATGAGCCGGCCATTTCGCCTTGGCCTGACCGGATCGATCGGTATGGGAAAGTCCACGACCGCGCAGATGTTTGTGGATGCAGGATGCGCCTTGTGGGACGCAGATGCCGCCGTGCATCGTCTCTATGCGCCCGGCGGCGCCGCGGTGGCGCCATTGTCCGAACTTCATCCCCCGGCCTTGGTGGATGGGGGCATCTCGCGCCCCGCGCTGAAAGCGTGGATCGACCGCGATCCGCAGGCGCTGCGCAAGATCGAAGCCGTGGTGCATCCGCTGGTGGCGCAGGACCGCGAGGATTTTGCCAGCAAATCCGATGCCCGGGTGATCGTGTTCGATATTCCGCTTCTGTTTGAAAATGGCATCGAACGCATGCTGGATGCGGTGGCGGTCGTCTCTGTGCCGGGCGCGGTCCAAAAGGCGCGGGTTCTGGCCCGCGGGACCATGACAGAGCAGCAATTTGCCAGCATTCTGGCCAAACAGATGCCCGATGCGCAAAAACGCGCAAAGGCGGATTTCGTTATCAATTCCAGCGATCTGGATACAGCCAGGGCAGATGTGTCGCGGATCCTGCAGACGATAGAGGCCGCACATGCGTGAAATCGTGCTCGATACCGAAACCACGGGGTTCGAACCCGCAGAAGGTCACCGGATCGTCGAGATTGGGGCGGTCGAGCTGTTCAATCACATGCCCACCGGACGCACCTATCACCAATATATCAACCCGCAGCGCGACATGCCGACCGAGGCCTTCGAAGTGCATGGCATCAGCGAGGAGTTTCTGGCTGACAAGCCCGTTTTCAAAAGCATCGGTCAGGCGTTTCTGGATTTTTGCGGCGAAGCACGTCTGGTGATCCATAACGCGGCCTTCGACATGAAGTTTCTGAACGCGGAACTGGGTTGGGCGGGCCTGCCGACCCTGCCCGGGTCGCAGGCGCTGGACACACTCGCGATCGCGCGGAAGAAATTTCCCGGCTCGCCCGCGTCGCTGGATGCCTTGTGCCGGCGCTTCGGGATCGACAATTCGGCCCGTGAAAAGCACGGAGCGCTTCTGGACAGCGAAATTCTGGCCGAGGTCTATCTTGAACTGATTGGCGGCCGGCAGCCCGGGCTCACGCTGGATGCCGCATCGCCGGGACGTTCGGGTTCGGCCACGGAGCGCGACGACTGGCGGCCACGGCCGCGTCCCGCCCCCCTGCCCGCGCGACTGACCGATGCGGAACGCACGGCACATGACGCGTTTGTCGAGACGCTGGGCGCCGATGCCATCTGGCGGCGGTACAGGGCCGCCGCCGCGACGGAGTCGTGATCAGGCCTGCGGCACGGGTGCGGGCGCAGCGGCATCAGCCTTGGCCCGGCGTTCCAGTTCCTGCCGATAGATCGCCATGAAATCGACGGTGTCGAGGTTCAGCGGCGGGAAGCCCCCGTCGCGGGTCACATCCGACACGATCCGGCGCACGAAGGGAAACAGCATGCGCGGGCATTCGATCAGCAGAAACGGATGCAGTTGTGCATCCGGAACGCCTTCGATGTGGAAAACCCCGCCGTAATCCAGTTCCAACGCGAACAGGATGCCGCCGTCTTCCTTGTTCTTCGACTGCACGGTGAATTTCGTCAGCACTTCGTACTGGTGTTCGACCGGGCGCTTTTTGGCGTCCAGGCTGACCTGAACCTGCACATCGGGCTTCACATCGCCGGTCAGGCCCTTTTGCGCGACGATGTTTTCGAAGGACATGTCGCGGATATACTGGGCCAGGACTTGCATCTTGACTTGGGTCGGTTGCGCGGGTGCGGCGCCGTTCGGGGCATCAGTCATCACGGGTCTCCGGAGGAAAGAAGATGGTTCCCGAGGGTGCCTAACAGGAAGCCCCCAATGCCACAAGCGCGCCGGGGCGTCAGGATTGCGTCCATTTTGACGGTCTGTCACCCGGGCGCGGCTCCACGCGGTCCGGGTCAAGCTCGGTATATTCCGCATCGATCACGCTGTCGCGCGACGGGTGATGCCGCGGGGCACCGGTGCTGAACGCGGTCACGGTGATGCGGCCGCGCAAATAGGCGAACATGCGTTCGCGAATGGCGGGCACTAGCAGCGCAAAGCCGACCGCATCGGTGAAAAACCCGGGCGTCAGCAGCAACGCGCCGGACAGCAGAATCATCGCGCCATGGGCCAGCGGTTCTGTGGGGTCGTCCATTTCATTGAAAGATCGCTGGATCTGGCCCAGAACCGCGACACCCTGACTGCGCACAAGGGCTGTTCCTGCAAGCGCGGTCAGAATCACAATGGCCAGCGTTGGCCAAAGCCCGATGGCGCCGCCCACCTGAATGAACAACCCAATCTCGATCAGCGGAATGCCGATAAAGGCGAAAAGAAGCCACATGGATGCGTCCCGATTGCGTCCGGCCTGTCGGTGGACTTGTGCTAAGCTACTCCCTACATAAGGAACTCACGCCGGTTCTGCCAACCTATTGCCTTGAGAGGTCTCCATGAGCTCTTCCCTGATCCAAATCCTCGTGCTCGCCGGGATCGCTATTTTCCTGGTCCTGCGGCTGAAAAGCGTGCTGGGCACCCGTGATGGATTCGAAAAGCCCCCGCTGCCCATGCCGGGCGCGGCAAAGCCGGAGGACGATGTGCGGCCGGATTTCGCGGTGATCGACGGCGGACCCGATCCGGACATTATCGACAACGTGCCGGATGGCAGCGATGCGGCGGTGGCGCTGTCCGCGATGAAGCGGGTCGAGCCGGACTTTTCGGTCACCGATTTCCTGACCGGCGCCCGCGGTGCGTATGAGATGATCCTGATGGCGTTCGAAAACGGCGATCTGACGGATGTCGAACCCTTCCTGACCGGCGAAGTGCGCGACAGCTTCAACGACGTGATCGACATGCGCGCCCGTGAAGGGCTGAGCATTCAGGCAAGTTTTGTGGGCGTCCGCGAAATCAAGCTGGTGGATGCCCGGTACGATGCCGAAACGTCGGATGCGGAAATGACCGTGCGCTTCGTGGCGGAACTGACTTCGGTCGTGCGCAACGCGGCGGGCGAAATCGTAGAAGGCGACCCGAATGAAATCAAGCGTCAGCGCGACGTGTGGACATTCGCTCGCCTGATGGGGGCGGATGACCCCAACTGGCTGCTCGTCGCCACCGGCGAATGATCCGTTGGGCTGCGTGTGAGGCATCTGTGCCATGACCCGCCGCCCGACCCGGCTTTCGGATGCCGACCGGCAGCTTTGGGCCAAGGTGACCGAAAGCATTGCGCCGCTTGAGGAAAAAAAAGCCAACCTGGGCGATCTGATGCGGTCCGCCGCCCCGGCCCCGCAAGAGGCCGCGCCCGCCCGGCTGGCCGGGCAGACGCCGCCGCTTCCCGCGGATTTTCGGCTCGGAAGCCGTGCTTCCTCTGGGCCCGCCGCACGCCATGACCCCGCGCCCAGTATCGGGGACTATCTGGCGCGCCAGCCAGTGCGCATAGACGCCAAAACCATGGGCAAGCTGCGCCGCGGCAAGCACAAACCAGAAGCGCGGATCGATCTGCACGGGATGACGCTGGCCCAGGCGCATCCGGCGTTGAACCGTTTTATTTCAGACAGCTACCTGCGCCAAAGACGGCTGGTCCTGGTCATCACCGGCAAGGGCAAGGATCGCGACGATGAGGGATCTATCATGCCGGTACCGCGTGGGGTGCTGCGCCACCAGGTGCCTCATTGGCTGCAAATCCCGCCGCTGGGGCCGCTGGTTCTGCAGATCCTTCCGGCGCATCTGCGCCACGGGGGCGATGGCGCGTATTATGTCTATCTGAAGCGGCAACGTTAGGCGGCGCGCGCTTGTATCTCGGCCAGCCATGCTTAGGTTGCGGGCGAGCCAGAACAGGACGGACCATGACCACGCTGACCCCGCGCGAAATCGTTTCGGAACTAGATCGTTTCATCATCGGACAGGCAGACGCCAAGCGCGCCGTGGCTGTGGCCCTGCGAAACCGGTGGCGGCGCAAGCAGCTTTCCGACGATCTGCGCGACGAGGTCTATCCGAAAAATATCCTGATGATCGGCCCCACCGGCGTCGGCAAAACCGAAATCAGCCGCCGTCTGGCAAAGCTGGCCCGCGCACCGTTCATCAAGGTCGAAGCGACCAAATTCACCGAAGTTGGCTATGTCGGCCGCGACGTGGAACAGATCATCCGCGATCTGGCGGATGCCGCGATCATTTCGACCCGCGAACAGATGCGCGAAGACGTCAAGGCCCGGGCCCATAAGGCCGCCGAGGATCGGGTCATCGCGGCGATCACCGGACCGGATGCCCGCGAAGGCACGCGCGAAAAGTTTCGCGAAAAGCTGCACAAGGGCGATCTGGACGGGCATGAGATCGAGGTGGAAGTCGCGGACACCTCAAGCCCCTTTCCGATGATGGAAATTCCCGGCCAGCCCGGCATGGGCGGCGCCGGCATGATGAATATCGGCGATATCTTCGGCAAAGCCTTTGGCGGCGGGCGCAAGATCAGAAAGCGCATGACCGTCGCGGACAGCTATGAGGTCCTGATATCGGAAGAGGCCGACAAGCTTCTGGACGATGAAACGGTCACCCGCACCGCGCTGGACGCCGTGCAGGAAAACGGGATCGTGTTCCTGGATGAGATCGACAAGGTCTGCGCCCGGGCCGAGGCGCGCGGCGGCGATGTCAGCCGCGAAGGCGTGCAGCGCGATCTGCTTCCTCTGATCGAGGGCACCACAGTGTCCACCAAATACGGCGCGGTGAAGACCGACCATATCCTCTTTATCGCCAGCGGTGCGTTTCACATTGCAAAACCGTCGGATCTTTTGCCAGAGCTTCAGGGCCGGTTGCCGATCCGCGTGGAATTGCGCCCGCTCACCGAAGGCGATTTCGTCCGCATTCTGACCGAGACCGACAACGCGCTGACCCGTCAGTATACCGCTCTGATGGCCACGGAAGAGGTCGCCGTCAGCTTTACTGACGATGGTATCGCCGCGCTGGCTCGTATTGCCGCTGAGGTCAACCAAAGCGTTGAAAACATTGGCGCTCGGCGGCTGTATACCATTCTGGAACGGGTGTTTGAGGAACTGAGCTTCACCGCGCCTGACCGGGCTGGCGATGTCGTCAGCGTTGACGCCGCCTTCGTCGAAAAACACCTGGGCGATCTTGCGCGGTCGGCTGATCTGAGCCGCTACGTGCTCTGATCCGTAAATGGCGCCCGCGCTGTCGCCGGGCGCCGCTGGCTCAGGCGTTGATCGTTTCGACTGTCAGGTTGCCATTGGTAAAGACGCAGATATCCGCCGCGATGGCCATGGCCTTGCGGGCGACCTGTTCGGCGGTCAGATCGGTTTCCATCAACCCGCGCGCGGCGGCCAATGCGTAATTGCCGCCCGATCCGATGGCGGCCACGTTGTGTTCGGGTTCCAGTACATCGCCCGCGCCGGTGATCACCAAAAGCTCCTTGCCATCGGTGACGATCAGCATCGCTTCCAGCTTCTGCAGATACTTGTCGGTGCGCCAGTCCTTGGCGAGTTCGACGCTCGCCCGGGCCAGTTGGCCGGGCGTGGCTTCCAGCTTGGCTTCCAGGCGTTCCAGCAGGGTGAAGGCATCGGCGGTGGAACCGGCAAACCCCGCCACCACATCGAACCCGCCGGGGCTGAGCCTGCGTACTTTGCGCGCGGTGCCCTTGATCACGGTGTTGCCCAGGCTGACCTGTCCGTCACCGGCGATGACCACCTGTCCGTTTCGACGCACGCCAATGATGGTGGTGCCGTGCCAGCCGGGAAAATCTGTGTCGCTCATAGGGCCTCCGTCCTGTCTCGGGCGCTATATGGCCACGGGGCGTCACGGACACAAGGTCGGGCGCGTTTCCCGCGACGGTTCAGAACAGACCGGCTTCCTTGGCGATCATTGCGGCGTGGGTGCGGTTCTTGGCGTCGAGCTTGTTGCACAGGGTTTTGACATGCAGCTTGATCGTGACTTCCTGCAGATCCAGTTCCCGGGCGATTTCCTTGTTCGCCATACCGCGGCACAGGCCGCTCAGAACCTGCATTTCCCGCGCGCTCAGCTTCTTTCCCAACGGGTTTTCTTCGACCACCTCTTCCGCGGTCAGAAAGGACACGGGAATATAGGGTTCGCCCGCCGCCATGAACCGCACAGCGTTGACGAGCGATTTGGCCGGCAGCGTCTTCGGCAGAAAGCCGATGGCCCCGGCGTCCAGCGCTTCCTGCGCGACCGATTTCGGCGCGGTGCCGGACATGATGGCCACCGGTTTGGGCGCATTCAGGGCCTTCGCGCGGGCCAGCCCGTCAAGCCCCTGCATGCCGGGCATGGTGTAATCCAGCAGCACCAGATCGTATGCCCCATGGCTTTCGATGCGGGCGCAGGCATGGTCCAGGTCCTCCACCGTTTCCACCTCGAACCCGCCTTCGCCTGACAGGAACGCCGCGAGCGTTTCCCGCACCAGGTCATGATCGTCGGCGATGAGTATGTGCACGTGTTCAGTCCTTTGCTGCGGCGCGGCGGTGGCGGTGTGCTCCGGTCCTGCCAGTCAAAGCCTACTGCAATAAAAATTCAGGTAACAGCCGAAAGCCCGGGTCGCGGTGAAACCGGCGGGGCTGGCCGGGCAGGGCGGCGATCAACCCGTGCGGTCATCGCCCTGATGCCGCAGAAACGCTGCCCGGGTGTCGCGCCAGATGTCAGCGATTGCAGGCAGGCTGGCCCGTAGCTGGTCTATCTGGCCGGATTTGCCTTTGGTTTCCGCGTCGCTCAGCCAGTGATGCAGATCCCGGGCGCCGAAAACCGCGGCTGAACCCGCAAGCGCGTGGATGCGGGACAAAAGATCCTCCGGGGACCGGTCGGCAACCGCCGCGATATCGGCCACGGCCATGCCGGCTTCATCGAGAAACGCCGCGATCAACGCGGCAGCACGGTCTTCGCCCACATCTTGCGCCATCGCGTCCAGCCGCGCCAGATCCAGCGCGCCGCTGGTGGCGTTGCCGGCAGAGGGCGCGGAAGACGCGAATGCTCCGCGCGCGCCACGTGCGAAATCCAGCGCGGATTGCAGCATCCGCCGCGAAATGGGTTTTGTCAGCGTGTGATCCATCCCGGCGGCGCGAAACCGGGTGATTTCATCGGCCAGCGCATGCGCGGTCAGGGCAATGATCGGTGCGCGCGAGGACGCGCCGCCCTCGGATCGGATGCGTTGCGTGGCGGCGATGCCATCCATACGGGGCATGCTGATATCCATCAGGATCAGATCGAACCGTGTCTTCCGGGCGGCCTCCGCGCCGTCGGCGCCATCGGCGGCCTCTTCAACGCGGTGGCCGGCGCCTTCCAGCATTTCGCGCACGACCAGACGATTGATTTCGTTATCTTCGACCACAAGGATGCGCAGCGGCGGCCCCGTCAGGTGTGCCGGTCCATCGGCGTCGGGCTTGGCGGCCGCGACGCCCGCTCGAGGCAACGGCAGGCGGACCCAGAACAGGCTCCCATCGCCGGGTTCGCTTTCGACCCCGATGTCGCCCCCCATGGCGCGCGCCATCCGGCGGGCGATGCCCAGGCCCAGCCCGGTTCCTGCGGCTTGTCGTCCATAGGTCGCGTCGAGCGTAACGAAGTCGTTGAAAACGCGCTCTATATCGTCTGCGGGAATGCCGATGCCGGTATCGGTCACGCAGATTTCGATCATATTGTCGTAGCCCAGGCGTTCGGCGGTGATGTGAATGGCGCCGTCCTGGGTGAATTTGACCGCGTTGCCCACCAGGTTCAGCAGGATCTGACGCAGCCGCAACGGATCGCTCACCACCTGCTTGTCTTCTTCGGGCAGCAGCGCCAGTTCGATCCGGTTGCCAGCGCGATCCGCCAGGGTTTGCTGGCCGTCGACCACTTCGCGAATAACGGCGTTCAGATCGACCGGGCGCAGGTCGAGCACCATCTTGCCGGATTCCAGCCGCGCGATATCGAGCACATCGTTCACATGCTGCAGCAGGATCTGACCCGAAGAGTTGACGATGGACAGAAACTTTCGCTGCCGGTCGGACAGGTCGGTGTCTTCCAGCAATTCCAGCGTGCCCAGCATACCGTTCAGAGGTGTGCGCATCTCATGGCTCATCACTGCCAGAAGCTGGTCTTTCGCGCGTTCCCCGGCCAACGCGTTGTCGCGAGCCTCCAACAGCTCCTTTTCGGTGGCCACACGTTTGGTGATGTCGCGCAGGAAGGACACGAAGATTTCTTCGCCGTCGCTGCGGGTGGTGGCGGAAATCGACAGCTCGACCGGAAAGACCGTGCCGTCCTTGCGCAGCGCCTCCATCTTCAGGCGCCCGGCGCCGATCACGGTACGGGCGCCGGTTTCCAGATGTCGTTGCAGCCCGGCGCGATGGGCGGCGCGCAGGGGCTCCGGGACGATGACATCGGCAATCGTGCGCATCAGGACCTCGTCCCGGCGATAGCCGAAGATTTCTTCGGCGCCGCCGTTGAATTCGATGATGCGGCCGGTTCGGTCGGACACCACCACCGCGTCCAGCGCCGTGGAGACCACCGCCGCCATACGTTCACCGGATATCCGGGCGTCCTGAGCATGGGATTGCGACACCGCGAAGGACCGCCACAGCACAAAGACCATGCCGAGCAGAACCACCACGAGCACAAGTGTGATCAATGCCACGCGCTTCAGGGTCAGGGCGATGCCTTCGCGCGTCGCATCGGATTCTTCGGCGAAAAATGTGATGCCGTGCAGCCCCATCGCGCGAATTTGCGGGTGGATCGCTTCGAACTGCATTTCCAGCGAGGCCGCCGCCGCAATCAGGGCGTCGTCCGGTCCGTCGATCACGCCGACCGATTCCTGCAGCAGATCCCAGACCGCATCCAGATCCGGCAGGAACGACGGATCATTGCGCAGGCCGTCGAATAACGGGCTGCTGCGCAGGGTATCGATGCGGCTGTAGAAGATGTCGTACTGGCGGCGCAGGTCCGGCAAGATCTCCGTGCCGCTGATCGGGAGGATGATCAATGAAGTTTGTTACCGCCACAGCCGCTGTGTTGAGCTTGACGGCCGGAGCCGCCTTTGCGGCCTGCGATCCCGGCGAGATCGTGATCAAGTTCAGCCATGTGACCAATACCGACAAGCATCCCAAAGGGATTGCTGCGGCATTGCTGCAGGATCGCGTCAACGAAGAGATGAACGGTGTGGCCTGTATGGAGGTCTATCCGAACTCGACGCTTTATAACGACGATCAGGTTCTTGAAGCGATGCTTCAGGGCGATGTGCAGATGGCCGCGCCGTCGCTGTCGAAGTTCGAAAAGTTCACCAAGAAGTTCCGCATTTTCGATCTGCCGTTTATGTTCGTGAACATGGATTCGGTGGACGCGTTCCAGCAGTCTGAAACCGGTCAGGCGATGCTGCACACGATGGAACGCCGTGGCCTGACCGGGCTGGGCTTCTGGCACAACGGGCTGAAGCAGTTTTCGGCCAACAAGCCGCTGCTGGAGCCGGGAGATGCGGCTGGTCTGAAATTCCGCGTTCAGCCGTCCGATGTGCTGGTTGCGCAGATGCAAGCGCTGAACGCGTCGCCGCAGCCGATGGCGTTTTCCGAAGTCTACGGCGCGCTGCAGCAAGGCGTCGTCGATGGTCAGGAAAACACCTGGTAACATCTATGGCCAGAAGTTCTTCGAAGTTCAGGACGGGATCACCGAAACCAACCACGGGGTTCTGGACTATCTGGTCGTGACCTCGACCGACTGGTGGAACGGGCTTGATGCCGCCGTTCGCGACCAGCTGGCCACCATCGTCACCGAGGTGACCAACGACCGTAACGCCGCGATTACCGAGGTCGACGCGGTGAACCGTCAGGCCGTTCTGGATGCCGGCGGCGTGATCCGCGAACTGACGCCGGAACAGCGTCAGGTCTGGGTCGATGCGATGAAACCGGTCTGGGACCAGTTTGAAGGCGACGTCGGCGCCGACAACATCGCGGCCGCGCAGGAAATCAACGCGTCCATGTAAGAACGTTGCGGGCCGGTCGCATCGACCGGCCCGCCTTTAACAAACGGGGAGGGGGGGCCGATGAGCGGTCACTTGCGAAATGCGCCGAAAACGGCGCTTGGCCGAGCCATTGCCTATTTCGAAGAAATCCTGATCGCCGTCCTGCTGGGCGCCATGGTCTCGATCACCTTCGTAAACGTGGTTCTACGCTATGTGTTCAATAATTCGCTGATCTGGGGGCTGGAAGTCGTGCTGGTGCTGTTCGCATGGCTTGTCCTTTTTGGACTGTCCCACGCATTCCGGATCACCGCTCATCTTGGCGTGGACGCGGTGGTAAACATCGTATCCAAGCCGATGCAGCGTATCTTCGGGCTCGCCGCGGCGGCCTGTTGTATCTTTTATGCTGTCTTGCTGATGAAGGGGGCGTGGGACTAATACGCCCCCTTCGCTGGGCTCGACGCCACATCTGGCCGCTGGTTCCCGACCGGGTTCGAGGCGACCCGGGATCAGGCTTGGTACGAAACCGACCAGATCCCGATGGTGGACTGGCTGCGTTGGCTGGAGCCGATTTTCAACCAGGGCGAACATTATGAAAAGCTGCCGCGTCTGGTGGTCTATTTCATCCTGCCGGTTGCCTGTTTCCTGATGCTGGTTCGCGTGATCGAGGCCACGATCGGGATCTATCTGGGCACCCATGACAGCCTGATCGTCAGCCACGAGGTCGAAGACCAGATCGACGATCTGAGCGCGACCCACCACGACCAACCCCTGCACAAGGATTGATCCATCATGGACGTTGTTCTTCTTTTTGCCATGGTGGTAGGACTGCTGCTGATCGGCGTGCCGATCGCGGTCAGCCTTGGCCTCAGCTCCATCATGTTCTTGCTGATCTTTTCCGAGACCTCGCTCGCCTCGGTCGCCCAGTCGCTTTATCAGGCCATGGCCGGGCATTACACGCTGCTGGCGATCCCGTTCTTCATTCTTGCGTCAAGCTTCATGTCGACGGGTGGCGTGGCCAAACGGATCATCCGGTTCGCCATCGCTTGTGTGGGGCATCTGCCGGGCGGTCTGGCGATTGCCGGGGTGTTTGCCTGTATGCTCTTCGCGGCGCTTTCGGGGTCTTCGCCCGCAACCGTTGTGGCCATCGGCAGCATCGTGATCGCCGCAATGCGCGAGGTCGGCTATACCAAGGACTTCGCGGCGGGCGTCATCTGTAACGCCGGTACGCTGGGCATCCTGATCCCGCCGTCCATCGTGATGGTGGTCTATGCCTCCGCCACCGACGTGTCCGTCGGCCGGATGTTCCTGGCAGGCGTCATTCCGGGGATCATGGCCGGTGGCATGCTGATGATCACCATCTATGTGATGGCCAAGCTGCGCAATCTGCCGAAAGGCGAATGGCTGGGCTGGAGCGAGGTCTGGTCGTCCTTCCGCGATGCGTTCTGGGGTCTGATGCTGATCGTCATCATCATGGTGGGCATCTACGGCATCCCGGGCATCACCGGCGCCATCTTCACTCCGACCGAAGCCGCCGCCGTGGCCTCCGTCTGGGCCTTCTTCGTCGCCAGCTTCGTCTATCGCGACATGGGGCCGCTGAGCGGGGCAAATGGCGGAAGCCGCAATCTGCTGGTGAAGCCCTGGGCCGTTGTGACCGCGTTCTTCCACGAAGACACCCGGCGCACGCTTTATGATGCGGGCAAGCTGACCATCACGCTGATGTTCATCATCGCCAACGCCCTGATCCTGAAGCACGTTCTGACCGACGAACAGGTCCCGCAAGAGATCGCGAATGCGATGCTGGCAGCAGGGTTCGGTCCGATCATGTTCCTGGTCATGGTCAACGTGATCCTGCTGATCGGCGGACAGTTCATGGAACCGTCGGGTCTGATCGTGATCGTGGCGCCTCTGGTCTTCCCGATCGCCATTCAGCTGGGGATCGACCCGATCCATCTGGGCATCATCATGGTGGTGAACATGGA
>JAGQRU010000325.1:4602-4768 GCA_020425105.1 Paracoccaceae bacterium | reverse complement strand
CTGTTCCTGCAGAACCTGCGCGCCACCATCATTCCGACATTGGCGGTGCCGGTGGTTCTGCTGGGCACGTTCGGCATCATGGCGGCACTTGGATTTTCCATCAACACGCTGACCATGCTGGCCATGGTGCTGGCCATCGGGCTGCTGGTGGACGACGCCATCGTGG
>JAGQRU010000325.1:0-4464 GCA_020425105.1 Paracoccaceae bacterium | reverse complement strand
CCGGCGTGATCTATCAGCAATTCGCCATCACCATCGTGTCGGCCATGGGCCTGTCGGTGCTGGTCGCGCTGACCCTGACCCCGGCGCTGTGTGCCACGCTGCTGAAGCGGTCCGATCATGCGGCAAAGCGGGGGCCGTTTGGCCTGTTCAACCGCGCTTTCGGCGGTCTGACCCGCGGCTATTCGGGCACGGTCGGCTATCTGGTGCGCCGTCCGCTGCGGGTGGGGCTGGTCTATCTGGTGCTGGCGGGAGTCATGGCGATGCTGTTCCTGCGCACGCCGACAGGGTTCTTGCCCGCCGAGGACCAGGGCATCCTGTTCACGCTGGTGCAGGCACCGACCGGCGCCACCGCCGAGCGTACGGAAGAAGTCATCAAGCAGGTGGAAAACTATTTCATCGAAAACGAACCCGACGCGGTGCAATCCGTCTTCGGCGTGGTCGGCTTCAGCTTCGCCGGGCAGGGTCAGAATATGGGCCTGGTCTTCGTGCGGCTGAAGGACTGGTCGGAACGGACAAATCCGGGCCTGTCGGTCCAGGCCGTCGCCGGTCGCGCGTTCGGCGCGTTGTCCGGCGTGCGCGACGCCTTCGTCTTCCCCATCGTGCCGCCGTCGGTGATCGAACTGGGCAACGTGTCGGGTTTCGACATGTACCTGCAGGCCCGCGGCGGGCAATCCCATGAACAGCTTCTGGACGCGCGCAACCAGCTTCTGGGGATGGCCGCGCAAAGCCCGCTGATCGGATCGGCCCGGCCATCGGGGCTGGAGGACGCGGCGCAGTTCAATCTCGACATCGACTGGCGCAAGGCCGGGGCAATGGGGGTCACCGCATCGGATGTGGGCAACCTGCTGACCGTCGCGTGGGCGGGCCGCTATGTGAACGATTTCATCGATCAGGGCCGGATCAAGAAGGTCTACATCCAGGGCCGGCCCGAGGCCCGCGCCACGCCGTCGGATATCGACAAATGGCGGGTGCGCAACGCGAGCGGCGGTCTGGTGCCGTTTTCGAACTTCGCCGAAGGGAACTGGACTTATGGGCCGCAGGGGGTCAGCCGCTATAACGGCGTGCCCTCGATGCAGATCCAGGGCGGGCCCGCAGCGGGGGTCACCACCGGACAGGCCATGGCGGAAATGGAGCGTCTGGCCGCGCAGCTGCCGCCGGGCTTCGACATCTCTTGGACCGGCCTGTCGCTGGAAGAGCGCGAATCCGGCAATCAGGCGCCGCTGCTCTATGCGCTTTCGCTGGCTGCCGTGTTTCTGTCGCTGGCGGCGCTTTACGAAAGCTGGGCCATTCCCTTCGCGGTGATGCTGGCCATGCCCATCGGCGTCCTGGGCGCCCTGACCGGCGCGTGGCTGGGCGGTTTCGAAAACGGCGTCTTCTTTCAGGTCGGTCTGCTGACGGTCATCGGGCTGACCGGCAAGAACGCCATCATGATCGTGGAATTCGCGCGGGAACGGCATGAATCCGGCGAACCGCTTCTTGACGCGGTGCAAAATGCGGCCCGGCAGCGGTTCCGGCCGATCATCATGACATCCATGGCGTTTTCGCTGGGGGTGCTGCCGCTGGTGCTCAGCCACGGCGCCGGGTCCGGCGGGCGCACCGCGATCGGCTCGGGCGTTCTGGGCGGCACGATTTCCGCGACCGTGCTGGGCGTGCTTTTCGTGCCGGTATTCTTCGTCGTGGTCGCGCGCCTGACACGGCGGATCCCCAGGCCGGATCTGAGCTCCATCGCCCGCTAGATCGCAGAACCGGCGCGGTGACGGGAAAAAAAGCGGTGCCCATCCGGCACCGCTTTTTTCGTCGGGGATCAACGGGATGCCCGGCATTGCGGTTGCTGCGATTGCACACAAATGCGGCTGCAGAAAAAAATAGCATTGAAAAACAACCGCCTATCGGCTTATGATCTGGATCATCCCCTTTGGGCAGAGTTTTTCGGGAACTTTTTCGCGCGTGCAGCGTTGCCCAAAAAAAGGAGCACACGATGATGCATGCGACGCCAGAACGACGCCCGGCCATTCCTGCGACCCTGCCCTACGAACATGTTGCCATCCTGGGCTCGGGCTCGTGGGGCACCGCCATCGCCGCAATCGCCCGCCGCGCCGGTCGCAAGGTGACGATGTGGTCGCGCGACGCGGATCTTGCCGAACAGATCACGGCCCGGTCGCGCAACGACCGCTATCTTCCGGGCATACCCTTGCCCGACGGTATCACCGCCTATCCGAATATGGGTGACGCGGTCAAAGGCGCGGAAGCCGTCTTTCTGGTTGTGCCGTCGCGCGCCATCCGCAGCGTGAGCCGCCAGTTGAAGCCGCTTTTGGTCCAGCCAACGCCTCTGGTCATCTGCGCCAAGGGGATCGAGGCGGAGACCGGGCACCTGATGTCCGGCCTTGTGGATGAAGAGGCCCCCGGCCATCCGGTGGGGGCGCTGTCGGGCCCCACCTTCGCGGCCGAAGCCGCGCGGGGCGATTACACCGCCGCAACCGTGGCCTTTCGTTTCGATGCCGCAGACCGGCTGCAGCCGACGGCCAGCCCGGCCGCGCGGCTGGCGGTCAGCCTCAGTTCCGACGGCTTCCGCCCCTATATTTCCGACGATCTGGTTGGCGTGGAAACCGCCGGGGCGCTGAAAAACGTCATCGCCATCGCCTGCGGGATGATGACCGGGGTGGGCTTTGCCGAAAACACCCGCGCCGCGCTGATCGCCCGGGGGCTGGAGGAAATGAAGACCCTGACCACCGCGCTTGGCGGCCGCCGGGCGACGGTGACCGGGCTGGCGGGCACCGGCGATCTGACGCTGACCTGTTCGTCGCAGACGTCGCGCAACATGTCGCTGGGGCTGCAACTGGGCCAGGGCATCGCGCGGGCCGAGTGCTTCGACGGGCGCGCCGTGGTTGCCGAAGGCGAACACAATGCCAAGTCGGTGCATGAGCTGTGCCAGCGGCTGGGCCTGAACCTGCCGATCTGCGAAACCGTTTACCGCATCCTGCACGAGGGTGCCGACTTGCGCGCCGCTTTCGCCATGCTCTGGTCGCGCCCCCTGGAAGCCGAACCGCTGGAAATGGACATTGAAATTCCGCACCCCATGATGCTGGAGGCGACCCGATGATGCCCGCCGCAGACATTGCGACGCCCCTGCGCGACAAGACATTCGTGCTGGCGACGGATCTGGACGGCACGTTTCTGGGCGGCCCGGAAGAGGCCCGGCACGCGCTTTATGCGTGGATCGACGCCAATCGCGATACGGTCGGGCTGGTCTTCGTCACCGGACGCGATCCGGCCTTTATCATGGAGCTGTGCGAAACCACCCCGGTGCCCTTTCCCGACTATGCGGTCGGCGACGTGGGAACCACCATCGCCCATGTATCGCGCACCGAAGGCGTCACCCCGATTGCCGAGCTTGAAGCGGCGATTGCCGCCGCGTGGAACGGGGCGGGCGCGCAGGTGCGTCAGGCATTGGCCGACTGGCCGGGGCTGACCCTGCAGCCGACAACGTTCCGGTACCGGGTCAGCTATGACATGGACCCGGCGGCCTTCGACCCGCGAGCCAAGGATGTGGTGGCCGAAATGGGGCTCGACTGGCTGATTTCCGACAACCGGTATTTCGACGTCCTGCCGAAAGGCGTCAGCAAGGGGCCATCGCTGAAACGCTTCCTGGCCCATCTTCAGGTCAACCCGGGGCGCGTGCTGGCTGCCGGAGATACGCTGAACGACCTGTCCCTGCTGTCCGCCGGCCTGCCATCCGTGGCCGTGGGCAATGCCGAACCGGCCCTGCGCCGGGAACTGGGCGATCTGCCCGCGCTGCACCACGCCGAAGGCCATGGCGCAGCAGGCATCACCGAAGCGATCCTGGCCTTCGATCTTCACCCGCTGGGAGGGCTGATTCATGCCAAGTGACCTCGTCATCGTCTATCACCGACAACCCTATGAGGAGGTCGAGGTTGATGGGGAGATCGTGCTGCGGGAAAACAAAAGCCCTAATGGCATTGTCCCGACCCTGAAAAGCCTGTTCGGCAGCGTCACGCACGGGGCCTGGGTGGCGTGGAAGCTGGCCGACGATCCGGCCGCGCCCGACTTTGAACGCCGGGTGGAGATCACTGACAGCTACGGCAGCTATACGGTGTCGCGCCTGCCGCTGACGGCCGAACAGGTGACCAGCTTCTATCACGTGACATCGAAGGAAGCGTTCTGGCCGATCCTGCATTCGTTCAAGGAGCGGTACAATTACGACCCGGTGGACTGGCCGGTGTTTCAGGAGGTGAACCGCGCCTTCGCCGAAGCCGCCGCGCAGGAAGCAGCCCCCGGCGCGATTGTCTGGGTGCACGATTACAACCTGTGGCTGGTGCCCGGGTATCTGCGCCTGATGCGGCCGGATCTGCGCATCGCGTTTTTCCACCACACCCCCTTCCCATCGGCGGACATGTTCAACGTGCTGCCATGGCGCAGCCAGATCATCGAAAGCCTGCTGGCCTG
>JAGQRU010000324.1 GCA_020425105.1 Paracoccaceae bacterium | reverse complement strand
ACCCGCACGCCCGAGGTGGTGCCGTTCCAGGTGAAGCAGACGTCGTTGTCGTAGTTCAGCGCCGCCATATCGACGATTTCGCCATATTCGGCGGTGTGCACGGTGGCGTCGATCTTCAGCTGCTTGACCACATCGGTGACCCAGCCGGCGCCGAAGGATTCCCACGCGACCATCTCGGCCGGCCGTTCGCCCAGCATCGACCACATGGCCATTTCAAAGGCGCCGGTGTCGGAGGCGGGCACGATGCCGATCTTGTAATCGGCGGGAACGCCGAGGATGTCGCGGGTGATCTCGATCGCGTCTTTCAGCTTCGCCTTGCCGATGGCAGCACGGTGCGACCGGCCAAGGGCCGCGTCTTTGAGCGCGTCGAGAGTGAATTGAGGATTCTTCGCGCAGGGGCCCGAAGAGAAGCGCGGATTTGCCGGGCGCGCTGCCGGAGTCGTCATGACCATTTCTGGTACCCTTCCAGATAATCGCTCCTCGTTGGGGAGGAGTGTCCCGTCGGCGCGTGTAGCGGGGATGCCGGGATCTGGCAACAACAATTTCGGACAGGTCGTATATTGGACAGATGCGGGAGAACCGCACGCGCGGGACCCCCGGGCGCGTGATAATCTGAGTCGCGGATGCAGGTTACATGCATCCCGTTCAGGGAGAACAAAATCAAGATGAAACAAGTGTTTGTGGTTGCCTTGACGCTGGGCGCGGTGCCCTTCGCGGGGGCGGCGGAAACGCTGGCGGAACGCGGCGCCTATCTGGTGCAGGGGCCGATGGGCTGCGGCAATTGTCACACCCCCATGGGCCCCGACGGGCCGATCCTGTCGCAGGATCTGGCCGGGTCGCTGATCGTGGATGACGACATGCTGACCGCCTATTCGGCCAATATCACCCCCGCGGGCGCGGTGTCCGGATGGACCGATGCCGAGCTGGGCCGGGCGATTCGCGAAGGGATCCGGCCCGACGGATCGCTGATCGGGCCGCCGATGCCGTTTCCGATGTATCGCGGGCTGGCCGATGACGATCTGGCCGCCATCGTCGCCTATCTGCGCACGGTGCCGGCGGTGGACAGCCAGCCGCCGAAATCGGAATACCGGTTCCCGCTGCCCCCGGCCTATGGCCCGCCGGTGGACACGGTGACCGCGCCGCCGCGCGGCGTGACGGTGGACTATGGGGAATACATGGCCAAGGCGGTGTCCCATTGCATGGAATGCCACACGCCGTTCGGACCGCAGGGACCGATGATCGGCACCGATCTGGGGCGCGGCGGGTTCCGGTTCGAGGGGCCGTGGGGGGTGTCGGTCGCCCCGAACCTGACCACCCATGAAGACGGGCTGGCCAGCTATTCAGATGCGGAACTGGAGCAGATGATCGTCGAAGGGGTGCGCCCGGACGGGTCGCCGATGCTGCCGCCGATGCCGTACGGATATTTCGCGAAGATGACCGAAGACGATCTGGCGGCGCTGATTCTGTACCTGCGCACGCTGCCGCCGCTGCCCGATGCGGGCTGACGGCTGAGACGAAAAGCCCGGGCGCCTTGCCGGCCCCGGGCAGCATAGAACGGGCTTCTGCCCAGCGTTCAGCGGCGTACGACGCTCACCGGACGGTAATAGCGGCGTGTCAGGTCCTCTCCGAAGATGCGGACCAGGGCTTCGTAGGTGATGCGCGGGATGGGCATGGGCTTCGACCTTCTCTCTCAGATTTATTAAAGTAATAATCTTTTTTGTTAGCGCCTGCAATAGTACTAAAGTTGCTCGTTCAATTCTTTTCTGCCGCAGCGGCAGAGGGGCAACAGTCGGCCTGGACGCGGGCTCTGGCCCTTCGGCGCGGTCTGTGGTTTAGCCCGCGAGAGCGAGCGAAGGAGAGCCCGAGATGTATGTTGTCACCCTGCTGACCGCGCCCGCCGCGCCCGCGCTGGACGGTGCAACGGTGGAGGCGCTGCGCGACGCCTGGGGCGGCGGCGCGGTGCGGTGGCTGGCGGAGGCCGAGGCGGCAGAGTTCCCGGTGCCCGCGCTGCCGGGGAACTTCTGGGATGTCTGGGCCGATCTGCAGGCGCGCGGGATCGACATGGTGGGCCAGGCGGCGGCGGGGCGCGAAAAGCGCATGCTGCTGGCGGATATGGACAGCACCATGATCGACCAGGAATGCATTGACGAACTGGCCGATCTGGCGGGCGTGGGCGCGCGGGTGAAGGCGATCACCGCGCGGGCGATGAAT
>JAGQRU010000008.1 GCA_020425105.1 Paracoccaceae bacterium | reverse complement strand
GACGACGACATGATGATCACCGGCAAGCGGCACGATTTCCGCATCGACTATCGCGCCGGGGTCGATCCGGACGGGAAGATTCTGGGCATTGAATTCATCCAATACGCCCGGTGCGGCTGGTCGCTGGATCTGTCGCTTCCGGTGGCCGACCGGGCGATGCTGCATGCCGACAACGCCTATTGGCTGCCCGCGGTGACCATCACCTCGCACCGGCTGCGCACCAATACCCAAAGCGCCACCGCCTTTCGGGGCTTCGGCGGGCCGCAGGGCATGATCGGGATCGAACGGGTGATGGATCATATCGCCCACGATCTGGGCTGCGACCCGGTCGACCTGCGGCGGCGCAACTATTACCCCGCGCCGGGGACCGCGCCCGGGGGTCAGGGCAACCTGACACCCTATGGGCAGGAGGTGACCGATTTCATCCTGCACGACATGACCACGGCGCTGGCCGAAAGCTGCGACTATGCCGGACGCAAGGCCGCCGTGGCGGACTGGAACGCCGCCCATCCGGTGCTGAAGAAAGGGATCGCCCTGACGCCGGTGAAATTCGGCATCTCGTTCACGCTGACGCATCTCAATCAGGCGGGCGCGCTAGTGCAGGTCTATCAGGACGGGTCGATCCTTTTGAACCATGGCGGCACCGAAATGGGTCAGGGTCTGTTCCAGAAGGTCGCCCAGGTTGCCGCCGACCGGTTCGGGGTCGATCCCGCGCTGGTGCGCATCACCGCGACGGACACGTCCAAGGTCCCCAACACCTCGGCCACGGCGGCGTCCAGCGGATCGGATCTGAACGGGATGGCGGTGCAGGACGCCTGCGATACCATCCGCGACCGCATGGCCGCGCATCTGGCCGCGCAGCATCAGACCGATGCGTCAGAGGTACGCTTTGCCGATGGCAAGGTCACGGTGGGCGGCGAAAGCTATGACTTCGCCGAGGCCGCGCAGCGGTGCTATTTCGGCCGCGTCAGCCTCAGCGCCACCGGATTTTACAAGACCCCCGATATCGCCTGGGACCGGATCAAGGGCGCCGGCCGCCCCTTTTTCTATTTCGCCTATGGCGCCGCCTGCAGCGAGGTGGTGATCGACACGCTGACCGGCGAAAACCGGATCCTGCGCACCGATATTCTGCATGACGCGGGACGGTCGCTGAACCCGGCGCTGGATATCGGGCAGATCGAAGGCGGCTTCGTGCAGGGCGCGGGCTGGCTGACGATGGAAGAACTGGTCTGGGACGACAAGGGCAGGCTGCGCACCCACGCGCCGTCCACCTACAAGATCCCCGCCTGCTCCGACCGGCCCGAGATTTTCAACGTCGCGCTGTGGGACGGCGACAACCCGGCCGAGACCGTCTATCGGTCCAAGGCGGTGGGCGAGCCGCCCTTCATGCTGGGCATCGCGCCATTTCTGGCCTTGTCGGACGCCGTCGCCGCCTGCGGACCCGGCTATCCTGCGCTGGACGCCCCGGCAACGCCGGAACGCATCCTTGCGGCCATCGACCGGACGCGCGGCGAATGAGCCTGGATCTGGAACACCTGCACCGGGCGGTGGCGGCCCACGGGACCGTTGCCCGGGTGCTGGTGGCGGCGGCCGCAGGGTCGGTCCCGCGCGAGGTGGGCGCCGAGATGCTGGTCTGGCCCGGCGGACAGTCCGGGACCATCGGCGGCGGCGCGCTGGAATACGACGCGGTCCGCGATGCCCGCGCCTGTCTCGCCCACGGCGCCGGGCAGGTGCAGCGCGTGGCCTTGGGGCCGGCGCGCGGGCAGTGCTGCGGCGGGGCGGTAACGCTGGTGATCGAATGTTTAGACCGCGCCGCACTGGCCGCGATGCCGGCCGATCTGCCCTATCTGCGGCGGGTGGACGGCATCGCCGACTGTCCGCTGTCGCTGACGCGCAGCCTGCGTCAGGCGCGCGGCGAAGGCCGGGCCGTGACCACCTGCCTGCAAGACGGCTGGCTGCTGGAACCGCTGGTTGCCCCGGCGCGCGCGGTCTGGATCTGGGGCGCGGGCCATGTGGGCCGGGCGCTGGTACAAGTTCTGGCGCCGCTGCCGGGGTTGAGCATCACCTGGATCGACACCGCACCGGACCGGTTTCCCGACACGGTGCCCGATGGTGTCACGGTGCTGCCCGCGGCAAACCCTGCCCGGCTGATCCCGCATGCGCCAGCGCAGGCCGATCACCTGATCCTGACCTATTCGCACGCGCTGGATCTGGATCTGTGCCATGGCTTGCTGCTTCATGGCTTCCGGACCGCCGGCCTGATCGGGTCGGCAACCAAATGGGCGCGCTTCCGCCGCCGCCTGGCCGCCATGGGGCATGCCCCCGACCGGATCGGCCGCATCGCCTGCCCCATCGGCGACCCGCGTCTGGGCAAGCACCCTACCGCCATCGCCATCGGCGTCGCAGCCGCCCTGCTGGCCGAACACCCCGCCGCATTTCTGGAACAAAGGGGACACCCATGACCGCATCACCGCTCATCCCCCCCTTGCTGCGTCTCGACGGACTGACCAAGGCCTATCCCGGCGTGATTGCCAACAACTCGGTCGGGTTCTCCATCGCGCCGGGCGAAATCCACGCGCTTCTGGGGGAAAACGGCGCGGGGAAATCCACGCTGGTGAAGATGATCTATGGGCTGGTCAAACCCGATAGCGGCCGGATGGAGCTGCATGGCGAAGCCTATGCGCCGTCGGAACCCAGCATCGCCCGGCGCCGCGGCGTGGCCATGGTGTTTCAGCATTTTTCGCTGTTCGAAGCGCTGGATGTGGCGGAAAACATCGCGCTTGGCATGGAAGACCCGCCGCCCCGCCGCGATCTGGCCGAACGGATCCGGTCGGTATCGGCCGAATACGGGCTGCCGCTGGATCCATCGCGCCGCGTGGGCGACCTGTCGGCGGGCGAACGTCAACGGGTCGAGATTATCCGCTGCCTGCTGCAGAACCCGCGCCTTCTGATCATGGACGAACCGACCTCGGTGCTGACCCCGCAAGAGGTGGACATGCTGTTCACCACGCTGCGCACCCTGTCGGCGGAAGGCACGGCGATCCTCTATATCTCGCACAAGCTCGACGAAATCCGCAGCCTTTGCGACGGTGCCACGGTCCTACGGCACGGCAAGGTCGTCGGCAGTTGCGTACCGCGCGAAACCACGGCGCGGGCGATGGCCGAACTGATGGTCGGCGCCACCTTGCAGACACCGGCCCGCGCGGCGGGCGATCGCGGCGACGTGCTGCTGGAGGCCCGCGGGCTGAGCCTGCCCGCCGAACGCGAATTCGGCACCGCGCTGCGCGATGTCAATTTCCAAGTCCGCGCGGGCGAGATCCTGGGCATCGGCGGCGTGGCGGGCAACGGCCAGGACGAATTGCTGTCGGTCTTGACCGGTGAAACCGTCGCCCCCCCGGGCACGCTGTTTTTCCAGGGCGCCGACATGGCCCCCCATGGGCCGCGCAAGCGCCGGGAACTGGGGCTGCTGACCGCCCCCGAAGAACGGCTGGGCCACGCGGCGGCGCCGGACATGACGCTGGTGGAAAACGCGCTTCTGACCGGCATCCCGCGCCGGGGTCTGACCCAGAGCGGGTTCGTGAACTGGCCGCGCACCAAGGACTTCGCCGAACGCATCATCGCCGATTTCGACGTGCGCACCCCCGGATCGCACGTGGCCGCCCGGGCGCTGTCCGGCGGCAACCTGCAGAAATTCGTCATCGGGCGCGAGGTGCTGCAAGCCCCGGGCGCTTTGATCGTCAACCAGCCCACCTGGGGCGTGGACGCCGCCGCCGCCGCGTCGATCCGCCAGGCGCTTCTGGATCTGGCCGAAGGCGGGGCCGCGCTGATCGTCATCAGTCAGGATCTGGAGGAGATCCTGGAAATCGCCGATAATTTCGCCGCCCTGAACGAAGGCCGTCTGAGCGCGCCGCGCCCCGCCGCCGGGCTCAGCCTGGACGAAATCGGCCTGATGATGGGCGGCGCCCATGACATGGAGACCGCGCATCATGCCGTGCCCTGACCCCGCGAAGGGAGTTTTGCGATGATCCGACTCGAAAAGCGGCCGACCCCGTCCCGCATGTGGACAGCGCTGACGCCGCTGGTCGCCGTGCTGGCCACGCTGGTTGCCGGGGGGCTGATGTTCGCCGCGCTTGGCAAGGACCCGTTCGAAGCGCTGCGCACGATCTTTTACGATCCGCTGTTCAATGCCCAGTTCGCCGCCTATTCCCGGCCGCAGCTTCTGGTGAAGGCCGGGCCGCTGATCCTGATCGCCATCGGCCTGTCCATGGGGTTCCGGGCCGGCATCTGGAACATCGGCGCCGAAGGACAATACATCATCGGCGCGCTGGCTGGCGGCGCGGTCGGGCTTGCCTTCTACCCGTCCGACAGCGTGCTGATCTTCCCGCTGATGGTGATCGCCGGGGCTCTGGGCGGCTGGGGCTGGGCGATGATCCCGGCCATTCTGAAGACGCGGTTCAACACCAATGAAATCCTCGTGTCGCTGCTGCTGGTCTATGTCGCCGAACAGTTGCTGGCCTCCATGTCGCTGGGGCTGCTGCGCAACCCGCAGGGCGGCGGGTTTCCCGGGTCGCGCAATTTCCAGCAATACGAGGCCGCATCCAACCCTGAACTGTTCGCGGGCACGGGCATGCATTGGGGGGTGGTCGCCGCCTTCATCGCGGTCATCGCGGCCTATGTGATGCTGACCCGGCACCTGCTGGGCTTCCAGATCCGCCTGACCGGCGCCGCGCCGCGGGCGGCGCGCTTTGCCGGGGTCATCCCCACCCGTCTGATCGTCACCTGCCTTGGCATTTCCGGCGCGCTGGCCGGGCTGGCGGGGCTTTTCGAGGTCACGGGACCGGCGGGACAAATCAGCATCGACTTCAACTCGAACTACGGCTTCACCGCCATCATCGTGGCCTTTCTGGGCCGGCTGCACCCGGTCGGGATCCTGCTGGCGGGCCTGCTGATGGCGCTGACCTATATTGGCGGCGAACTGGCGCAGTTCATGCTGGGTCTTCCGGCAGCGGCCATACAGGCCTTTCAGGGAATGCTGCTGTTTTTCCTGCTGGCCGTTGACGTGCTGACCAATTTCCGGGTCCGCCTGATCAAACGCGAGGTTGCATGATGGCCGGGATTTCGATCGAGCTTCTTCTGGCGTCGCTGATGGTCGCCGCAACCCCCATCCTGCTGGCCGCCATTGGCGAGCTTGTGGTGGAAAAGGCCGGGGTGCTGAACCTCGGCGTCGAAGGCATGATGATCACGGGCGCCATCTGCGGCTTTGCCGTGGCGGTGGAAACCGGCAGCCCGACCCTGGGCTTTGCCGGGGCGGCCCTGGGCGGCGCGGCATTGTCGGTGATCTTCGCGGTTCTGACCCAGCTTCTGCTGTCGAACCATGTGGCCACCGGCCTTGCGCTGACGCTTTTCGGATTGGGATTTTCGGCGCTGATCGGTCAGGGCTATGTGGGCGTCAAGCCGCCCAGCACGCCGCAGATCAATCTGGGCGTGCTGTCCGACATTCCGTTTCTGGGCCCGGTGCTGCTGAGCCACGATCTGATGGTCTATCTGGGCCTGGCGCTGGTGGCGGCGGTCTGGGCGGTGCTGAAATTCACGCGCACCGGGCTGATCCTGCGGGCCATCGGCGAAAGCCACGATGCCGCCCACGCGCTTGGCTACAAGGTCGTGCGCCTGCGGTTTCTGGCGATCCTGTTCGGGGGTGCCAGCGCCGGTCTGGGCGGCGCCTATCTGAGCCTTGTGCGTGTGCCGCAATGGACCGAAGGCATGACCGCCGGGGCGGGCTGGATCGCCTTGGCGCTGGTGGTGTTCGGCGCCTGGAAACCGTGGCGGGTGCTGCTGGGCGCCTATCTTTTTGGCGGAGTGAGCGTTCTGCAGTTGAACCTGCAGGCGGCGGGGCTCAAGGTCCCGGTGGAGCTTCTGTCCATGTCGCCCTATCTGATCACGATCCTCGTGCTGGTGATCATGTCAGCCGACAAACGCCGCGCGGCACTGAACGCGCCCGCGGCTCTGGGCCGGGTGTTCCACGCAACGACCTGACCTGCCCGGGAGCCTGACGAGCCAGATGCGCCGCCGCGAGATTATCCAGTTGCTAGACGGCACTCATCCGACGCGGGGCCGCGCCCTTGCCCTGACGCATCAGGGCCTGATCGTCCTGTCGGGGCTGGCGATATCGCTGGAAACGCTCAGCGGCCTGCCGCTCTGGCTGCACAATCTGCTGCTCAGGTTCGAAGTCTTCATCGTAGGCGTGTTCATTCTGGAATACGTGACACGGGTGATCTGCACCCCGCGGCCGCTGCGCTATGTTTTCAGCTTCTGGGGCATCGTCGATCTTCTGTCCTGCCTGCCGGCGCTGCTGTTTGTGGAAACCCAATGGGCGGCGGTCCGCGCGCTGCGCCTGCTGCGGCTGGTGCGGCTGCTGAAGCTTCTTCATGCCAACCGCGCCCTGATCCGGCTGGAACGGGCGCTGCATGACAGCCGGGGCGAACTGGCGGTCTTCGCGTTTCTGGCGGGGATCATCCTCTATATCGCCGCTGTGGGGATCTATATTTTCGAACACGAGGCCCAACCCGAAGCGTTCTCGTCGATCCCCATCAGCCTGTGGTGGGCCGTCGTCAGCTTCACCACCGTGGGCTATGGCGACATCTATCCGATCACGGCGCAGGGCCGCATCTTCACCACCGCCGTGCTGTTCGTCGGGCTGGGGGTCATCGCGGTGCCCACGGCCATCATCACCCGCGCCCTGATCAACACCGACCTGAAGGACTCGCTCGAAGGCGAGCTGAAAGGCGAAATCGAGCACGAGCTCAGAGCCGAACTGGGGCGGGAAGTCCGCAAGGACCTGTCGCCAATCAAACGCAAACCAACAAGGAGAAACTGACATGCCGCAATTTCTGAAATCTGCCCTGGCCGGGGCCGCCCTGGCATTGGCCCTGGGCCTGCCTGCCACTGCGGACGAGCCCACCAAGGTGGGCTTCATCTATGTGGGTCCGATCGGCGATCTGGGCTGGTCGCATGAACATGACCAGGGCCGCAAGGCGATCGAAGAAGCATTCGGCGACAAGGTACAGACGACCTATGTGGAAAGCGTGCCCGAAGGCGCGGATGCCGAACGGGTGCTGACGCAGATGGCGCTGTCGGGGCACGATCTGATCTTCACCACATCCTTCGGCTACATGGAGCCGACGCTGAACATCGCCAAGAAATTTCCCAACGTGAAATTCGAACACGCGACCGGGTACAAGCAGGCCCCCAACGTGTCCACCTATTCGGCCCGCTTCTATGAAGGCCGCGCCGTGATCGGCCACATCGCCGGCCGGATGACCAAGTCCAACAAGATCGGCTATATCGCGTCCTTCCCGATCCCCGAAGTGATCCGCGGCATCAACGCGTCGTATATCCACGCCAAGAAGGCGAACCCGGATGTCGAAATGAAGGTCGTCTGGGTCTACACATGGTTCGATCCCGGCAAGGAAGCCGACGCCGCCAAAGCCCTGATCGAACAGGGCGTCGACGTGATCCTGCAGCACACCGATTCCACCGCTCCCATGGCCGAAGCCGAAAAGGCCGGGAATGTGATCGGGTTCGGCCAGGCGTCGGATATGAGCCAATACGCGCCCTCGCCCCGGGTCAGCGCGATCATCGACAACTGGGCCCCCTATTACATCGACCGCGTCCAGGCGGTGATGGACGGCACCTGGGAAAGCGTCGCCACCTGGGACGGGATCGCCGACGGCATGGTCAAGATCGGCGAAATGACCGACGCCATTCCGGCGGATGTCCAGGAAGAGGCGCAAGCCATCGCGGATGCCATCGCTGCGGGCGACTATCACCCGTTCACCGGCCCGCTCAACAAGCAGGACGGCACGGCATGGCTGGCCGAAGGCGAAACCGCCGATGACGGCACGCTTCTGGGCATGAACTTCTATGTGGAAGGTCTGGAAGGCGACGTGCCCAATTGATCCGGCCCACCTGACGCAACAAGGCCCCCGCCAGCGCTGGCGGGGGCCTTTCTTTGTCGGGCGTGCGGATCAGGCGGCGGCTTCGCCGTCGCGGTATTCCGAATAGCGTTCGAACATCAGACGGTATTCGGTCGGGATGTCGCGCATGGACAGCATCCCCTTGACCTGCCCGTCCTGAACCACCGGCAGATGCCGGAAAGCGCCGTCGAGCATCGCCTTCAGCGCATCGGCCAGCGTCGCGTCGGGCGTCACGGTCACCGGATCCGCCGTCATGATGTCACGCACCAGCGTTTCATCCGTGCGCCGCCCCAGGGCCACGCATTTCTTGATCACGTCACGTTCGCTCAACACGCCGATCAGCTGGCCGTCATCCATTACCGCCAAGGCGCCGACATTGGCTTTGCTCAAGGCGACGCAGGCTTCGCGGGCCGAGGTGTCGGGCGTGATCGACCACAGCGGCCGGCTGTCGAGGATCTGAGAAATCGACTTAATAATCATGGGTCCCATCCTTCTTGTGTCTGGAGGGTTCAGGGCAAACTCTTCCTGCCGCATATTGTAACACAAATATGACAGATGGCACGCACGGAGATCCTGACCCCGAACGTGGGAATACCCGACTTGTGAGGCGGGCCTGCGCGGTCGCGTCGCGTTGCCTTGAGGCGGCAAAGGCGCCTTCACATTCTGAAATTCATCTGTATAGAAGGATCGTTTCCATGAAATGGCAGGACAAGAACCAGGACATGCGCGACCAGCTGCGCACGCTGAACGCCACCATTCCGGGCGCCACCAAAGGGTTCGGAGAGCTCAGCAAGGCCGTCAAATCCCCCAAGACGCTCGATCTGAAGACGGTGGAATTCGTGGCCCTCGGCATCGCAATCGCGGACCGCTGCGAACCCTGCATCGGGTTCCACATGGCATCCCTTGTCAAGCTGGGCGCAACCCGCGACGAAATCTCGGACGTGCTCGGCATGGCGATCCAGATGGGCGGCGGCCCGTCGCTGATGTATGCGGCCAAGGCGCTGCGCTGCTATGACGATCTGACCGAGACCGCAGCATGACCCGGGGCATCCACCGCGCCCCGATGAGCCGCGCCCTGTGCGCGGCGGTCCTGCTGGCCGCCGGTCCCGCCACGTCCCAAGGCCAGGGGCCCGGGGCGCATTTCATTGAAAACTGGGATGACGACGGGGATGGCCGGGTGACGCTTGAAGAAGCCGAAGCCAAGCGCGCCGACGTTTTTTACATGTTCGACTCTGACGAGGACGGGTTCCTGGACAGCGAAGAATATGACCGCTTCGACGAAACCCGCGCCGCCGATATGGAGGCGCAAGGCGGCCACGCCAAAGGCGCCATGGCACCGCTGGAACAAGGCATGAGCCGTGCGTTCAACGATACGGATGGCGACGGAAAGGTCAGCGCCGACGAATTCACCGCCGCGACCGGGTCATGGATCACTCAGGCCGACCGCGATGGAGACGGCGCCGTGACGGCTGCGGATTTCGGCCCCGGGGCGCACTGATCCGGCTCCGCGTCCGGCGCCCGGGGGCGGGCGCCGGCATCACAGGACGTTCCCATCGGCGGTGTCGCGCCGAAAGTCGCATGCGACATCCGTTCGGCTATGGACAAGCAAAAAGCAAAGCACTTAGTACAACCCTTCGTTGCGAGTAATGATTCGTTAATCTTTCCCGCTTCATGGTTAACAATGTCGTTATCGGTGCCGAACAGTTCCACATCTAGAATGGAGGACTCTGCCCCATGCACGACGCAGCCGTGGCACCCCAGAAAAATAACAATCGCATGTCCCAACCGGTGCGGCGGATGAACCCCGTGTCCATCGTGGGACTGAACACGCTGGCTTGCCTGGCCATCGGAAGCATCGCGTTTTCCGCCGATCTCGACGCGTTCAGCGTTTTCGCGACCGGCTGGGTCGGCGGCGCTATCGCAACCCTGGCGCTGCTGAGCATCTATGCCTATTTCGCCGCCGATTTTCCGCTGGAACGGGACGAAACGGAAAGCCGGCCGCGGCCGGATGCATCCATCCAGGACGTGATGCGCGCTTGGGATATGGACCGCGCCTATGAAGCCGCGCACGGCGCCGCCATCCGCGCATGGGATGCGGACGGCTCCGCAGACCGTGCCACCTCTCCCCGCCGGGGCCGCGTCCCTCTGGCCTGACGGGATCGCGCCGGGCCAACTCCCTCTCTCTCCTCGGCCCGGCGCGACAATGATACACGCCTAAACCCTTGTTCCGCGCGCCGAGCCGCTTTAGTCAGGGGCTCTGAATTCAAAGCCCGGTGCGTGATGGATATCTGCCCCACCAAGATCCAGGCCCGCGCCACAGTGGCCCGGCTGAAGCAGGACGGCGCCAGCCTGGGCCTGGTGCCCACGATGGGGTATCTGCACGACGGCCACCTGACCCTGATCCGCGCCGCCAAGGCCGCCTGCGACAAGGTTGCGGTGTCGATCTTCGTCAACCCGACCCAGTTCGGGCCCAATGAGGATCTTGCAACCTATCCCCGCGATACCGACCGCGATCTGGCGCTGCTGAAGGCGGAAGGCGTGGATATGGTGTTTCTGCCCGATCCGGCAGAGATGTACACGGAAGACGCCCAGACCATCGTTGAAACCACGGATCTGTCGGGCATCCTGATCGGCGCCTTGCGTCCGGGCCATTTCCGCGGCGTGGCGACGGTCGTCACCAAGCTCTTCAACATCCTCCAGCCCGACCGCGCCTTTTTCGGCCGCAAGGATTATCAGCAGCTGCAGGTGATCCGCACCATGGTGCGCGATCTCGACATACCGGTCGAAATCGTCGGCGTGCCCACGGTGCGCGAAGACGACGGGCTGGCCATGTCGTCGCGCAATGTGCGCCTGACCCCGGAGCACCGCGCCGCCGCGCCGGCGCTGAACGCGGCGCTCGACTGGGCGGAACAGGATCTGCCGCTGAACCCGCATACCGCCGAAGAGCTTGCCGCGGACATCACCGCGCGCATATCGGACGCCGACGGGGCCGACATCCAGTCCGTGGACATCCGAGACGCCGAAACGCTGGCTCTTCTGACCGGCCCGATCACCGCGCCTGCAGTCATCCTGCTGGCCGTGCGGTTCGGAGCCGTCCTGCTGATCGACCAGCGCGTCGTCGCCCCCTGACCCAACCGCATGGCAACCTGCGAAAGGCCATCATGAGCATCCAGACAGAAACCATCCGCCGCATGACGGCGCCGCAGATCGCCGGCCGCAAGGGCGGCACCCCGATCGTGTCGCTGACATCGTACCACGCGCATACGGCGGCCATCGTGGACAAATACGCGGATTTCATCCTTGTGGGCGACAGTCTGGGCATGGTGATGCACGGGATGGACAGCACCGTGGGCGTCTCGCTGGATCTGATGATCATGCACGGCAAGGCGGTGGTGCGCGGCACCAAACGGGCGCTGATCGTGGTGGACATGCCCTTCGGCACCTATGAGGAAAGCCCGAACATGGCCTTCCGCAACGCCGCGCGGATCATGAAGGAAACCGCCTGCGGCGCGATCAAGCTGGAAGGCGGGGCGCGCATGGCCGAAACCATCCGCTTTCTGACCGAACGCGGCATCCCGGTCATGGCCCATATCGGCCTGACCCCGCAAAGCTCGCACGTCATGGGCGGCTTCAAGACCCAGGGCCGCAACGAAGACACCTGGCCCGCGCACGAGGCCGATGCACAGGCGGTCGCCGATGCGGGTGCCTTCGCCGTCGTTCTGGAAGGGATGGTCGAGCCTCTGGCGGCGCGGATCACCCAGCAGATCCCCATTCCGACCATCGGCATCGGCGCAAGCGCGGACTGCGACGGCCAGATCCTGGTGCTGGAAGACATGCTGGGCCTGAACCCGTGGACGCCGAAATTCGTCAAGGTCTACGGCGAATTCGGCGGCATGATGGAACGCGCGGTGTCGGCCTATGCCGACGAGGTCAAGTCCCGCGCCTTTCCCGGTGACGACCAGACCTATTCCTGACCCCCTCTTTGCGCCACACGTATCCTGGGATGAGAAGCGCAGCGACCAGGGGGGGGCAAAGCCCCCGCCCCGAACCGAGGACACCCATGCCCCATGACTACGATACCGGCCGGCTGAACCTGCCTTTCGTCGGCATCTGCACCTTCGGCAAATACCCATACCTGCAGGATTGGGACGCCATCGATGCCGATGTCGCGGTGCTCGGCGCGCCCTTCGACTTCGGCA
>JAGQRU010000323.1 GCA_020425105.1 Paracoccaceae bacterium | reverse complement strand
CCGCCACCTGCGCGACGATGCCATCGCCTTTTGCGAAGAGGCCCGGCGGCTGCGCCCCGACATTACCTTCGGCGCCGACCTGATCGCAGGCTTCCCCACCGAAACCGATGCGATGTTCGGCAACTCGCTGAAACTGATCGACGATTGCGGCCTGACCTGGCTGCACATCTTCCCCTATTCGCCCCGCCCCGGCACCCCCGCGGCGCGCATGCCGCAGGTGAACGGATCGGCAATCCGCGACCGCGCCGCCCGCTTGCGCGCGGCCGGGCAAGCCGCCGTGGCCCGCCATCTGGACGCGCAGCTTGGCCGCGAGCACCCTGTGTTGATGGAGGCCCCCGATCTGGGCCGTACCCCACATTTCGCCGAAGTGCGGTTCGGGGCGCCGCAACCGACCGGCCAGATCGTCACCGCGCGCATTTCGGGGCATGACGGCACCCGCCTGGCGGCCTGAGCAATCACGCGCATTCGCAGGACGGATCTTGCCGGGCGCGCGCCGCCCTGTTCTTCTGTGCACGACATTCCGGCACAAGAAGGAAGCGCCATGCGCCTGCACTATTCCAAGACCTCACCCTATGTTCGCAAAGTGCTGGTCCTGCTGCACGAAACCGGCCTGCTCGACGAGGTGGAGCTGACCGCCACCGGCGGCACGCCGCTGGACAGCTCCGCCATGCCGCTGGATCAGAACCCGCTGGGCAAGATCCCGGTGCTGGAACGGCCCGATGGGCCGGCGCTGTATGACAGCCGCGTTATTTGCCAGTATCTGGCCCATCGCGCCGGCACCGGGCTTTATCCCGCCGCACCCGCGCTCTGGGATGTGCTGACGCTGGAGGCGACGGCAGACGGGATGCTCGATGCAGCACTGGCCATCGTCTATGAAACCCGGCTGCGCCCCGAAGAACTGGTGATGCCGGCGCTGATGGACGGGTACTGGGAGAAGGTCGCCCGGTCTGCGGCCACGCTCGACGCCCGCTGGATGGACCATCTGAACGGTCCGGTCACCATGGGCCATCTGGCGGTGGCCAGCGCGCTTGGATATCTCGATTTCCGCCACGACGCGCGGAACTGGCGCGCAAACGCACCGCAACTCGACCGCTGGTATGCGGAGTTCTCGCAACGCCCTTCGCTGAAGGCGACCGCGCCTGCTGCCTGACCTGACAACGCGGCGCCCCTAGAATTGCCCCAGGCCGCCGCGTCAACGATCAGAAGCTGAAGCTGACCCCGACATTCAGCGCGTTGGTCACGATGTTGGTTTCCAGATCGCCGCCATTATCAAGGTCCACCTTGTTCATCGAATAGGTGCCCTTGTATTCGCCAAAGACCGACCAGGTGTCGGTCAGCGGGTATTTGACCCCCGCGACCCATGTCACCGCCGGCCCGGCCAGCTGATAATTGAAGGTCTTGCCGCCCGAGGTGGTGACTTCGACATGCGGGATCGACACCCCAAGCCCGCCGCCCGCATAGGGCGTCCAGCTGCGCGATTCGGACGGGAAGCGGCGCATCACGTTGGCGGTCAGAATGTTCAGCCCGTCGGTGAATTCCAGCGTCTCAAACCCGTTATCCCTGCGGGTTCCGTCATCGGAATAGACCTTGGCATGGTTGAATTCGACGCCATAGCCCAGCGTGTCGGACCGCCACCACGTGCCGCGAAACCCGTAATAGGGCGGCATGGCGGACGATTTTCCTTCCCAACCGGCGGTGAAATCGAATTTCCCCACCCCGCCCGGGTCGTTACCCTCGACCACACTGTGCGGCGCGGTCTGGTAGCCGGTATAGGCGCTGAGTTCGAATTCTGCCAGCGCGGGCACCGCGCTTGTTGCCGCCACAGCGGCCACAGCCATGGAAAGAAGGCGTTTGGTCATGGTCGATCTCCTGCCCGCGCGGGCACGGCATGGCGCCTGAGCGGGCTGCAAACGGGTCTGGGTGTATAACTGGCATCTGGCATCGCGACGGGTCAGGTGCAATCCCCGCTGCACCTAATGTGCCGCGACTGCGTCTCCAAAGCCCCAGTTCTGCGGCATTTCGCCCACGATGCGCTAGAATGTCCGCTGGACCCTCCATTGGCGGCGGTCTACCTAGCGGACAGTGAGGCTGCACTTTCCTGCGGCCTGGGCTTTGCGTCGGTTTCCCGACGAAAAATATGGAGAATTTCCGTGTCCCACGCAGACGATCACGAAGGCACCCGCAGGGATTTCCTATACTATGCCACCGCAGGCGCGGGCGCTGTCGCCGCAGGCGCAGCGGTTTGGCCGCTTGTTAACCAGATGAACCCCAGCGCCGACGTCACCGCTCTGTCGTCGATCCGGGTCGATGTCGGCGGTGTCGATGTCGGAACCCAGATCACCGTGAAATGGCTGGGCAAGCCCGTCTTCATCCGCCGCCGGACCGAAGGCGAAATCGAAGCCGGCCGCGCCGTGCCGATGTCCGACCTGATCGACAGCAATGCCCGCAATGGCAATATCGACGCCTCTGCCGACGCCTCCGACCAGAACCGCGCGCTCAGCGAAGACGGCGCCTGGCTGGTGATGATGGGTGTGTGTACGCATCTGGGCTGCGTGCCGCTGGGCAACGCCTCGGGCGATTTCGGCGGCTGGTTCTGCCCGTGCCACGGGTCGCACTACGATACCTCCGGACGTATCCGCAAGGGACCGGCGCCGCGCAATCTCGAAGTGCCGCCGTTCGCGTTCGAGAGCGACACCAAGATCAAGATCGGCTGAGAGGCGAGCCAGGATGTCCCACCAATCGACCTACGAGCCCAAGACGGGCATCGAGCGCTGGATGGACCAGCGCCTGCCCATCATCCGCATGGCGGCCGACTTCAGTACCTTTCCGACGCCGCGCAATCTGAAC
>JAGQRU010000322.1 GCA_020425105.1 Paracoccaceae bacterium | reverse complement strand
GGGCCGATGCAGGGGGTCCAGCCGAACGCGAACGCCAGCCCCAGAACATAGGCGCCCAGGGCCGATCCGCCGCGATCCCCGGCATCAAGACGCGCTTCGCGGTCCAGTATCCCGATGCGGTACACCCCGATGAAATGCGCCCCGAAGGCCATGACCGCGAGACCCGCCACGGTGTTGAAATAGCCCTGATAGCTGAGAAACAGTGCCCCGATGGCCGATGCCGTGAAGCCCAGAAACAGGAATACGGTGGACAGGCCCAGCACAAAAAAGAGCGCGGGCAGAAGCACGCGGGCGCGCGGCGCGCTGTCCTGCGCGCTCAGATCGCTGACCGACACGCCGCTCATATAGGCCAGATAGGGCGGCACGATGGGCAAAACGCAGGGCGACAGGAAGGACAGCATCCCGGCGGCCAGCGCGACAATCATCGCCGGCAGCAACCCGGCATCGAGGAGTTCAATTCCAAACATGGTCCAGCCCATAGCGGAAGCGGGCGCACAGGTCACGTGGAAGCGCGTCACATTCCCGTGGCCAAGCACGGCGCCGCGGCCTAAGGGAAAGAAATGGATCACGATCTGGAAATCGACGCGGTGGGGCTGCTGTGCCCCCTGCCTGTTCTGAAAGCCCGCAAGCGTCTGCAAGCGCTGGAGCCGGGACAGGTTCTGTGTCTTCTGGCCAGCGATCCGGCGGCGGTCATAGATGTGCCCCACTTCTGCAACGAAGCGGGGCACGATCTGATCTTTCAGGACCAGGACGGCGACGTCCGGCGATATTTTATCCGCAAGGGCTAGCCGGGGATCACACCCCGGCCGACCACCAGCCGCGCTTCTTCGGCTTTGACGGCTCGTTTTCACCCTGCAGCGCATCGGCTGCCTGCGGCGCCTCGGGCTCTGCCAGTTCGGCCAGCGGCGTGGCCACCAGCACGGGCGCGGAACGCGGCGCCTCTTCCGGCACCTCGTCGGCCATGACGAGCGGCTCGGCCGCGACAGGGTCAGCCTCGGCGCTCATTTCGGCGGGTTCGGGGATGACGTCAGCCTCTGCCATCGGCGCGGCGGCGATTTCCAAGGCGGGCTCCGCTTCGGCCATCGGCAAGTCCTCGGCAACCGATTCTGCGGTCACGGCATCTTCCATCGCAATCGGCGCATCGTCCGAGACGTCTTGGACGCCGTCACCGACGGGCTCGCCCACCGGCGCAGTCTCCGCTTCCGGGGCCTGCTCGCCTTCCGCCTCAAGGGACGACAGGGGCAATTCCGCGTCACCGGGCGCAGCTTCCGTCACCGCATCCGGCTGCAGGGCGGCGTCGTCCTCCTCACCCTCGGACAGAGCGATGGCGTCGTCGCTGTCGCCCGCCTGATCGGCTGCGTCCTGGGCATCGCCGTCTTCCCCGTTGCCGTTGCCGCCCTTCCGGCGCCGACGCCGGCGGCGGCGCTTGCGCGGCTTGTCGCCGTCGTCATTCGTGGCCTCGGACCGCGGCGCTTCAACGGCCTCGACCTCGACCTCATCCTCGGCGCCGTCTTCAACCTGATCGTCATCGTCGATGTCGGGCATCGGAGTCATGTCGATGGAAATCACCGGCGACGCGGCAATCTCGACCTTCCGGGTCGCGGTCTTGAACCGCTCCATGGCGAATTCAGGGCTGATGAGGCTCACATCGGCTTCGATCCGCACGGCCATGCCATAGCGGGTTTCGATATGCCCCACATGGTCACGCTTTGCGTTCATCAGATAGTTGGCGATGGCCACGGGCGCGCGCACCAGAACCTCACGCGACCGGTTGCGGACGCCTTCCTCTTCCAGCTCGCGCAGGATCGCCAGAGCGACATTGTCGTTCGACCGGACCAGCCCGGTGCCATGGCAATGCGCGCAAGGCTGGGTCGTGGCCTCGATCATCCCCGGACGCAGACGCTGGCGCGACATTTCCAGCAGGCCAAAACCGGAAATGCGGCCCACCTGGATCCGCGCGCGGTCGAATTTCAGCTTGTCCTTCAGACGCTTTTCGACCGCGGCGTTGTTCTTGCGCTCTTCCATGTAGATGAAGTCGATGACGATCAGGCCCGCAAGTTCACGCGGGCGCAACTGCCGCGCCACCTCTTCCGCCCCCCAAAGTTTGGTTTTGAGGGCGGTTTC
>JAGQRU010000321.1 GCA_020425105.1 Paracoccaceae bacterium | reverse complement strand
TCATCAAGAACCTGCGCGCCTTCGCGCGGCAGGAAAGCGCGCCGCTGACCGATGTCGATCCGGTCGCCGTGGTCGAACTGGTGCTGGAAATCAGCGCCCGGCGGTTGGAACTGGCCGAGGTCACAGTGGACTGGACCCCGCCCGAACACCCGGTCATGGTGCGCGCCGGCAGCGTGCGGCTGCAACAGGTGATCATGAACCTTTTGTCGAACGCGGTGGACGCGATGGACGGGCAGGCGGACAAGCGGATCGTCATTTCGGTCGAAGCCGAATCCGCGGCTCAGGTCGCCGTGCGTGTCCGCGACACCGGCCCGGGGATCGCGCAGCCGGAAAAGATCTTCGATCCGTTCTATTCCACCAAGGCCGTGGCAGACGATTCCATGGGGCTGGGGCTGTCGATCTCCTATGGGCTGGTGCAAAGCTTTGGCGGCGATATCGACGGGCAAAACCACGCCGATGGCGGCGCGATCTTCACCGTGCGCTTGCCGCGCGTCGAAGTGGAGGCTGCCGCATGACGGGGCGGGTGCTGCTGGTCGAAGACGATTCCGCCGTGCGCGAGGCATTGGCCCAGACGCTGGAGCTTGGCGGTTTTGACGTGACCAGTGCCGGCAGTTTCGTCGCCGCCAAGGATCAGATCGCGTCGGCCTTCGGGGGCGTGATCCTGTCGGATATCCGCATGCCGGGGCGCGACGGGTTTCACCTGCTGGATTATGCCCAGAAACAGGATAAGGACCTGCCGGTCATCCTGCTGACCGGCGAAGGCGATATTCCCATGGCGGTGCGGGCGATGTCGGAAGGCGCGTTCGATTTTCTGGAAAAGCCCTGCGCGCCCAAGACGCTGCTCGCGGTGGTTGAACGCGCCCTGAAGGTCCGCGCGCTGGTGCTGGAAAACCGGTTGCTGAAAGCGCGGATGGCCGATGGCGACGCGGCGGCGCGGATGATCTTCGGCAGTTCGCGCCAGGCGGACGCACTGCGCGGCGCGGTGCGCCATGTGGCGGGGATCGCGGTTGATGTGCTGGTCACAGGCGCGCCCGGCACCGGGACCCCGAAAGTGGCCGAAGTGACCCATCTTCTGTCGCCGCGCGCCAATGCGCCCTTTGAAAAGCGGCCGTCGGCCGGGCTGAGCCCGCAGGCCTTGGCGGCTGCGTTGGCGGACGCCGGCAGCGGCACGCTTTTCCTGGACGAAGTCGCGGGCCTGCCGCCGGAGACGCAATACGCGCTGCGCGAGCATCTGGAAGAAGCGGGCCGGGCGCGCGTCATCGCCGGAACCTATCGCAACCTGGCCACTGAGGCCGCGCAGGGCCGGTTCGATCAGGATCTTTGCCTGAAACTGTCGGCGGTTCAGGTGCGCATCCCGTCGCTGCGCGAGCGGCCCGAAGATATTCCGGTGCTGTTTCGTCACTATGTGGCCATTGCCTGCGAACAGGCGGCGCTGGAAGAGCCCGAAATCACCCCGGATGACATCGCCCGTGTGATCGCTCAGGATTGGCCCGGCAATACACGCGCGCTGATGAACGCCGCGATGCGGTTTGCGCTTGGGCTGACGGAGACCGATGAAAGTGACGGCGAAGGGCTGGCCGAACGCATGGCGCGCGTCGAACGGTCGTTTCTGGCGGATGCGCTGTCGCGGGCGCGGGGGCACGCGTCCGACGCGGCGCGGGATCTGAAGCTGCCGCGCAAGACATTTTATGACAAGCTCGCCCGCCATGGACTCAAGCCCGAGGATTTCCGATAGACGGCTAGTAGAGAGCGCCGTTCCGCCCGCGTGCCGGCGCCGCGCTGCTCAGGGTACAAGGGGATCTGGACATGACGGTCACGCCGCAACTGCGCGGGCTCGGGGCGATGGCGCTTGCCTGCGTGATCTGGGGCCTGTCCGGGATCTTCTATAAACTGTTGGCCGATGTGCCGCCGCTTGAGGTTCTGTCCCATCGCACGGTCTGGTCGATGCTGGCGCTGGGCGGGGTTGCGCTGCTGCGCGGACAGGGGGCGCAGATCCTGTCCTGTCTGAAGAACCCGCGAAATCTGGCGACTACGATCGCAACCGCGCTTCTGATCGGCTGCAACTGGCTGGGATTTATCTATTCGATCCAGGTCGGTCATGCGCTTGAGGCCAGCCTGGGCTATTACATCTTCCCCTTGGTGACGGTGCTGCTGGGGCGGATGGTGTTCGGCGACCGGCTGCGGCCGCTGCAATGGCTGGCGGTGGGGATGGCTACGCTGGCGGTCACCCAACTGACCATCGGACTGGGCGTGGTGCCGCGCATGTCGCTGATGCTGGCGACGAGTTTCGCGCTTTACGGCGCGCTGAAGCGCACGGTGCGCGCGGATGCCATTGCATCGGTCGCGGCAGAGGTCGTGGTTCTGGCGCCGCTGGCGCTGATCTGGCTGGCGGGCGTGCAGTGGGCGGGCTGGACCGGGCTGGTTGGCCGCCCCGGCGGTTATTTCGGGCAGGATCCGGGCGTGACGCTTCTGCTGATCCTGTCCGGGCCGATCACCGGGCTGCCGCTTCTGCTGTTCGCCTATGCCGCGCAACGGGTGTCCCTGCCGACAATCGGTGTGGTGCAGTACCTCAATCCGACGTTGCAATTCCTTGTGGCGACGCTTCTTTTCGGTGAGGTCTTCACGCTTTGGCACGCGATTGCCTTCGCGCTGATCTGGAGCGGCCTGGCGCTTTATTCCCTTGACAGTCTGCGCGGACGGCCCAAGCCGGTGTCCCCGCATGTCCCTTCGGGGCGTTGACCTGTGGTAAACTCCTGCATATAGGGCGGGAATCACATTTTACCAGACAAGGAATGACCCATCATGCCGTCGGACCCGCACGTCCCCCAATGGTCCATGAACCCGCTGATGTTCGTGGTTCTGGCCGTTTCTGTCGGGGTGGTCGTGTTGCTGCTCAGCGGTGTGGTCCCGCAGCTTGAGCCGGTCGCGCCGGAGCCGTCGGTCACCGCTGCCGCGCCGGCCGCAGATGTTGCGCCGGACACCCCGGTTGCTGCGGACTCCCAGGTGGCGGAGGCCGCCGAAGTGCTGGCCGTGGTGCCAAAAATCGACCTTGTCCGGGTGGAGGCCGACGGCACCGCCGTGGTCGCCGGACAGGCGGAACCGCGGGCAAGGATTTCGGTGGTTCTGGATGGCGAAACGCTGGCCCAGGCCGATGCGGATGACGGGGGCGACTTCGCGGTTTTCCTGACCATTGCGCCGGATGACGCGCCGCGGATCCTGTGGCTGATGGCCGAAACGGATGCCGGAGAAACCGTGGAGTCCTCGGAAACGGTGGTGATTGCCCCGCGGCCTGCAATCGTGCCCGAGATCGCCGCAGACGCCGAGGCGGATGCGGCCGGCGAGGAGTTGGCGCAGGCCGATGCCACGGATCCTGTGGTCGATGAGACCACGGAAACCGAGGCAGACGATCTGACGGCCTCGTCTGGTTCTGAGCCCGCAGTTGCGCCTGAGGACGCTGCCGCAGAGCCCGAGCCCGCGCTGGCCGATGCCGCGACGGAACCGTCTGGAATGCCGGAGCCTGACAGCGAGGCAGCGGTGGAGATGGCGGAGATGGTGGAGGAGAGTGCCGCACCCGATGCCACACCCGATGCCGCCGTCGAGGCGGAGGCGATGGCCGTATCCCCGGAAGATGTCGCGGTGGCCGAGCCCGCCGCGCCGCGTCTGTTGATGAATGACAGCAGCGGGGTGCGGGTGCTTGATGCGTCGCCGCTGAACGATCCGGCGGCGCTTCGGGTCGATACGATTGACTATGGTGCTGACGGCGCCGTGGTGGTGCGCGGTCAGGCGGGGGCGCCCGGCGCCGTGCGTGCGACGCTCGACGGTGAACCGAAGGCGGAAGGAACCGCAGACGTCGTGGGCGGCTGGACGCTGTCGCTTCCTGATGTGGTTCCGGGCACCTATGCTTTGGAAATCGAACGCGTGGACGACGACGGGCAGGTCTTGGCCCGCGCCGAGTTGCCCTTCACCCGCGAACCGGCGGCGGAGGTCGAGGCCGCGCTGACGGCTGAACCGGTCCGGGTCGTCACCGTCGAACGCGGGGCGACGTTGTGGGCCATCGCGCGGGACCGGTATGGGGACGGCACGCGGTATGTTCAGGTGTTCGAAGCCAATCGCGACAAGATTTCGGATCCCGACCTGATCTATCCGGGCCAGATCCTGACCCTGCCGGACGATCCCGCCGCGGCCCAGTGACATTTCCCGCGCTGGCGCCTAGATCTCTGGGATCCCCAGAAGCGGAGCCCGCATGAGAGAACTGGCACGGTCCGTCCCGGCGCAATTGTCGTCAAGCCGCAACGACGGCGACGCCCCGGCGGCGCGCGACAGCAACATGGCCGTGCTGCGCCGCGTGGCGCCGTATCTGTGGCCGCGCGATGCGCCCGAGATCCGTTGGCGCGTGGTTGCCGCGATGGCCGCGCTGGTCATTGCCAAGCTGGTCGCTGTCGGCACGCCGTTTTTCTATAAGGCGGCGGTCGATGGGCTGGCGGGCGAAGGCGCCGGTGACGGGATGCTGCTGGCCATCGGCGCGGTGGGACTGACCATCGCCTATGGCCTCGCCCGGCTGATGACTGTGGGGTTTCAGCAGTTGCGCGATGCGATCTTCGCGCGTGTCGGGCAGCGCGCGTTGCGGGCGGTCGCGCTGGAAACCTTCACCCATATTCACCGGATGTCCTTGCGCTATCACATCACGCGCAAGACCGGCGGGCTGAGCCGGATTATGGAACGGGGCGTCAAGGGCGTATCGTTTCTTCTGCGCTTCATCCTCTTTTCCATCGGGCCGCTGGCGCTGGAACTGACGCTTGTCGCGGTGGTGCTCGCGACCCTGTTCGACCTTTGGTATCTGGTTGTCGTCGCGGTCACCATCGTGGCCTATGTGACCTTCACCTTCCGGATCACGGAATGGCGGGTCGGCATCCGGCGCGAGATGAACCGGCAGGATACCGATGCCAATCAGAAGGCCATCGACAGTCTGCTGAATTTCGAAACGGTGAAATATTTCGGCGCCGAAGCGCGCGAGGCCGCGCGGTATGACAGCGCCATGGCGGGCTATGAAAACGCGGCCCTCAGAACCGCCTATTCGCTGGCCTATCTGAATTTCGGCCAGTCGCTGCTGATCACCTCCGGCCTTGTGATCGTGATGGTCATGGCGGCTCTGGGTGTGCAGCGGGGCGACCTGACGGTGGGCGATTTCGTGATGGTCAA
>JAGQRU010000320.1 GCA_020425105.1 Paracoccaceae bacterium | reverse complement strand
TATCGCCAGCTGATGGAAAAATTCGGCCATACGCAGGAAAAGCTGGCCGAGGCTCTGGGTAAAAGCCGCAGCCACATTGCGAACCTCCTGCGGCTCCTCAACCTGCCGGTTGAAGTTCAGACCATGCTGTCGGATGGGCGGCTGAGTGCGGGACATGCGCGGGCGCTGATCCCGACCGACGACCCGGTGAGCCTGGCGCGCAAGGTGGTGGAGAAGGGCCTTTCCGTGCGGGAAACCGAAAAGCTCGCGAAGGGACGCGAAGAGGCGCCGACGCCCCAGCGGACCCTTCGCCCGGTTCCGAGCGGAAAAGATGCTGACACAATGGTGCTGGAACAGGACCTTTCGGCCAATCTGGGCATGAAGGTTTCGATTGCTCATAGGCCAGGGCAAGAGGCTGGGACGCTGTCGATCGCCTATGGATCGTTGGACGAACTGGATGAACTGTGCCGGATCCTCAGCCTTACTCAGAAGGCCGGGTCCATATAAAGACCAGAACAGCGCCAAGAACGGCCGCCTGCAGCGCCAGAATCGCCGGTCGCAGACCCAAGATCAGCGAGATCCCAAAGGCCACGGCAATCGACGCCGTGGCCAGCTTTTTGGCGCCCGCATGGATCGCGCCGTGGTCGCGCCAGTCGCGGATATGCGGGCCATAGACGGGGTGGGTCACCAGCCAGTCATGCAGCCGCGGCGATGATTTTCCGAAACAGAAGGCGGCAAGGATCATCAGCGGTACGGTGGGCAGCAGAGGCAGGAAAATGCCCAGCGTGCCGACCGCGACGGATAAGCCTCCCGCAGCGAGCCAGAAAATCCGCATCCGTCACTCCGCCAACAGATCCCGCAGCACGGCGTTCAGCACGCGCCGCCCCGCTTGCGTGACACGCAGCCGGTCGTCGGTCAATGTGGCCAAACCGAGATGCTGCAGGTGATCCAGACGCTCGGTATCCGGGCGGTGCCCAAGCCGGGCGAGGCGGGCAAGATCGGCGCCTTCGGACAGCCGCAGGCTCATCATCAGGTACTCAGCAGCCTGATCGGAGAGCGGCAGCGGTGCCGTCAGCGACTGCCCGCTGCCCTGCCGTTCGACGGCCTCCAGCCACCGGGCCGGGGAAAGATGGGTTTCGGTGGCCACGCGCCCCGACGGCCCCGTGATCCGGCCATGGGCGCCGGGTCCGATCCCGACGTAGTCGCCATAGCGCCAATAGATCAGATTGTGGCGGCTTTCCGATCCAGGGGCGGCATGGTTCGAGACCTCATAGGCGGGCATTCCGTGGGCGTCGCACAGGTCTTGGGTCAGATCGTACAGGTCGGCGGCCAGATCGTCGTCGGGCAGGTCGCGCAACCGGCCGCGGGCGTGGCGGTCGCCAAAAGCGGTGCCCGGTTCGATGGTCAACTGATAGGCTGACAGGTGATCGACGGCCATCGACAGGGCCTCCGACAGTTCCGCCCGCCAGCCATCCAGCGTCTGACCTTGGCGCGCATAGATCAGATCGAAACTGACACGATCGAAGGTATTTCTTGCAATATCAAAGGCTTGCCGCGCCTCGGCGGCGCTGTGCAGGCGCCCCAGGCGCTTCAGGTCTTCGTCGTCAAGCGATTGAATTCCCATGGAAATCCGGGTGATTCCGGCGTCGCGAAAGGCTTGGAAACGGCCCGCTTCCACGGATGTCGGGTTGGCTTCCAGGGTGATTTCCGGGTCGTTGGCCATGGGCCACAGGCGCCGGACCGCGGTCAGGATTTCGCCGACCACTTCGGGGTCCATCAGGCTGGGGGTGCCGCCGCCGAAGAACACCGTCTGCAGGGTGCGCCCGCGGGTTTCAGCGGCGCAGCGGGCAAGCTCATCCAGATAGGCGCGCGCCCAGCGGCGGTGATCGATGGTCGCCGCGACATGGGAGTTGAAATCGCAATAGGGGCATTTGGCGGCACAGAACGGCCAGTGGATATAGAGGCCGAACCCGCCGGCCTCCCAATCCGGGCGGTCAGTCAAGCAGACCCGCCTTCAGCTTGGCGAAGGCATCGGCGCGGTGGCTCATGCCGTGTTTCCGCGCGGGGTCCATTTCGCCGAAGGTTTCCGTTTCGCCGTCGGGCTGGAAGATCGGGTCGAAGCCGAAGCCTTCATCGCCACGCATGGGCCAGACCAGCCGCCCGCTGACCCGGCCTTCAAACAGAAGGTCGGCGCCGTCCGGCCACGCGATGCAGAGCGTGCAGCAGAAATGCGCGCTGCGGGGTTCGGGCGCGTCCTTGTCGTTCAGCAGGTCCCAGACCTTTTTCATGGCCATGGGAAAGTCGCGCCCGTTGGGGGTTTCGGCCCAGTCGGCGGTGTAGACGCC
>JAGQRU010000319.1 GCA_020425105.1 Paracoccaceae bacterium | reverse complement strand
ATCCCACAAGAGCGCCCCGCGCTGCGGCATCAGCTTCGACACGGTCAGCGCCCGCACCTCGCGCTTGGTCAGCATCCCGTCATGCGCGAACAGATCGTCGGGCAGACCCGGCGTACGCGCCAGGATCTGCGCCCCGTCATCGGCCTGACATTCGATGGCCAGCGTGTGGAAATCGGGCACCGTCTGGGTCCAGCCCGACGCCAGACCGGTGAACCGCTTCTCATCGCCCGCGCCCATATTGGCCAGCACCGTCAGCACCGACGACCCATAGCCGCGCTCGCTCAACAGCCGGGCGATGCGCTGCGGCGTGCGGCCATCGGATGTCAGCACCAGAAGCTGCTGGCCGGGCGCGATGAAGGGCAGGATCTGCTCGGGCGGGCGCCCGTGGGCGGTCAGGGTTTCCACATCGGCCATGGCCCAGCCCAGCCGCGCGCAGGCCAGCTGAAACGCGGAGATCTGAGGGTGATAGCGTATTTCGGCCAGATCGAAGTCCCGCCCGATCCGCGCGCCCACCGAAAACCACAGCGGATCGCCGGTCGCCAGCACCACCACCTTGCGCCCGCGCAGGGCGGTCAATTGTTCGATCAGCGCGGAAAACGGGCTGGGCCAGCTGATCCGTTCGGCGGTCAGACTTTCGGTCAGCGCGTGCAACCGGTCGGAGGCCACGATCACCTCCGCCGCCAACAGCCGTTCGCGCGCCGCGGGCAGCAGACTGTCGATCCCGTCAGCGCCCATCCCGATAATATCGAGCCACTTGCCGATCATCATGCGCCCCCAAGCTCCGGCAGGCCCGCAGCGATCCCGTTGACCGCGGCCGAAGCCAGCGCCGATCCGCCGCGCCGTCCGCGCAGCGCGATGAAATTGCAGCCGCGCGGATCGCGGGCCAGTTCGGCCTTGGATTCCGCGGCCCCCACGAACCCCACGGGAAAGCCGAGGATGACCGCCGGGCGCGGGGCTCCGGCATCGAGCATTTCCAGCAGATGAAACAGCGCGGTCGGCGCGTTTCCGATGGCCACCACGGCGCCCTCCAGATACTCGCGCCACAACTCCACCGCGGCGGCGGACCGGGTGGTGCCCAGGTCCCGGGCCAGCGCGGGGACGCGCGGATCGTTCAGCGTCACCAGGATCTGGTTACTGTTTGGTAAATACCGGCGGATGATCCCGGCCCCAGCCATTTCGCAATCGCAGATCACCGGCGCCCCGGCCGCCAGCGCCGCGCGCCCCGCCGCGACGGCGCCTGCGGAAAATGCCAGCCGGTCGGCCACATCGACCATGCCGCAGGCATGGATCAGCCGGACGGCCACCGGCTCCATCTCGGGCGGGAACCGGTCCAGCCGCGCCTCGCCGCGCACGGTGGCGAAGCTTTGAGCATAGATGGCCTTGGGGTCTTTTTCATAGGGGCGCATGGCGGTCCGGCGATTGGCCCCTGGCGGTCATCTGACGCCACGGGCGGGGAGGATCGGGGCAGGCGGCGGGCTCAGACCTTCGCCTTGCGGGCGCTTTCCGGCCCATGCGGATGCTTGGCATGGGGATAGGGCGCATGATGATGGTGGTGGTGGTGATCATGATGGTGATGATCGTGACCATGCCCGTGATGATGGTGGTGGTGGTCCGCGTGGTCATGGGAGTGGTGATGATCGTGGTCATGGGTGTGGCCGGGCTCCGCCTCCAGCCGGCATTCGCCGGTGCAGAACGTGTCGCACAACGCACAATCGGCCACGTTGGAGCCCGGTGCCGCGGCGCCCTGCCCTTCCACGTGATGATGGTGGCTTTCCTGAACCGCGCCCAGTTCCGCTTCGAACCCCAGAACCTGGGTGCGGTATTTGCACATGGCGCAATTGGGCGGCGGCACCTCGCCAACCTGTTCGGTGATCCGCTCGGCGAAGGTTTCCAGCACCTTGGGGTGGTCACCCAGATATGCCGCCTTGACGAAGGTGATGCCCGGATGCGCCGCGGCCACCCGGTCGGTGAAGCCATAGATGCGGTCGATCAGGATGCCCGAGAACAGGAAATACGGGAAGACGATCACCCGTCGATATCCCAGCCGCGCCACATGGGTCAGACACGGTTCAACCAGCGGGAAGGTGACGCCGGAATACCCGACCTCGCACCAGCCGAACCCCATGCCCTCCCACAGCATCCGCGCCACTTTGGACACATTGGCGTTGGCATCGGGATCCGACGCCCCGCGGCCGATCACCACCAGACAGGTATCTTCGCGCGGCACCGGCCCATGCGCGGCATTGGCCGACGCCTCGGCTTCCTCGATCCGGGCGGCGGCGGCGGCGATCATCTTCGGATCGACCCCCAGTTCCCGGCCATAGGACACGTCGATGCCATGGCGGGCGGCATAGGTGTTCAGGACCGTGGGGATATCGTTCTTGGCGTGCATGGCGGCAAACAGCATGCCCGGCACCGCAAGAATCCGGTCGCAGCCCGCGTCGCGCAGGCGGTCGAGCCCGTCGCGCAGGACCGGATTGGCAAATTCCAGATAGCCATAGTCCGTCAGCCAGTCGCCGGGAAGGAATGCGGGCAACTGTTGCGCCAGCGTGGCGAATTCGTCCACTGCAGACTGGCTGCGCGACCCGTGCCCGCAAATCATGACCCCGATCTTGGTCATCGCTCAGGCGTCCTGCGGTTCAGTTACCGTGTCGTCTTCGCCCGCCGCGTCGGCCCGGTCCGACTTGCGCCGCCCCTTCAAGGCCGTCCACGCCCCCAGCACCACCGCCACGCCGATCGCCGCGCCCGCCACCCAATGGTCGTGCCCGGCCAGATCCGTCAGATGTCCGGGATGCGCCAGGGCCAGGCCCGGGACTGAGGAAAGAACGAACGTGATCAGCAGCAAACGCATGGCGGGACTCCGTATTCTGGGCACACCAAGGGCGCAAAGCTGAAGACGATGCAGCGCCGGACCCCCTGATTGGGTCGATCCTGTGGCTGCCAACCGCTCTGGCCAATTGGCGTCGTCGGGGCCGGTATAGGCGCCGCAGCATGGCCATGCAATCGCGTTTGCGCCGCATGCGAGCCGAAACCGCCCCGGCGCGGCTGTGCATTCCGCGCATCCTGTGCATCCCCGCAGGGCACCTGCGCCCCTGAAGGGGAAGACAGCCACGCCGCCCGCGCCTATCTTCGTCCCAGACATTGGAGGAAATCATGGGCGAACTGGTCAACGGCACCTGGCGCGACACCTGGTACGATACCGGCAAGACCGGCGGCGCTTTCAAACGCACCACCGCGACGTTCCGCAACTGGATCACGCGGGACGGGCAGCCGGGCCCGACCGGCGACGGGGGCTTCGCCGCGGAAAGCGGCCGGTATCACCTTTATGTCTCCTACGCCTGCCCCTGGGCGCACCGCACCCTGATCTTCCGCGCGCTGAAGGGGCTGACCGACCATATCGGCATTTCCGTCGTGCATCCCGACATGCTGTCGGACGGCTGGACCTTCGACACCGATTTCCCCGGCGCCACCGGCGACAGGCTGGGCGGCCGGGCGTTCCTGCGCGACGTCTATCTGCACGAGAACCCCACCATCAGCGGCCGGGTGACGGTGCCGATCCTTTACGACGCCCACAGCGACCGGATCGTGTCGAACGAGAGCTCGGAAATCATCCGCATGTTCAACACCGCCTTCGACGAAGTGACCGGAAACACGCTGGATTTCTGGCCGGAACGCCTGCGCGATGCCATCGAACAGGTCAATAGACGCATCTATGATACAGTAAATAACGGGGTCTATAAGGCCGGGTTCGCAACCACGCAGGCCGCCTATGACGCGGCTGTCCATCCGCTGTTCGAAACGCTCGAAGATCTCGACCAGCGGCTGTCGCGGTCACGCTATTTGCTGGGCGATCGGGTGACCGAAGCCGACTGGCGTCTGTTTCCGACGCTCGTCAGGTTCGATCCGGTCTATCACCTGCATTTCAAATGCAACCGAAAGCGGCTGATCGATTATCCGGCCCTGTGGGCTTACACGCGCGAGCTGTATCAATGGCCCGGCGTGCGCGAGACGGTCTGGTTCGACCATTTCGTGCGCCACTATCACTACAGCCATGACAGCATTAACCCGCATCGCATCCTGCCCATCAATCCGGTGCTGGATTGGGACGAACCGCATCGCCGGGATCAGGTCTTGGCGGCGTAATGCTCTACCATTGCAGCTAAATCTTCGGGTGGCGTGCTGACGGGCATATAGGCGCAGGCGTTGGCGACGTGGTTAAAGATGGACCCGTCAGAGAAGAAGTTGGCCGATGTCACGAACAGAACCCGCACGCCGGGATGCCGGTAGGATGCATAATCGGCGACCGCAAAAGCACTGCCGTCGCGCAGCATGACATTCAGCAGGATCAGCGCAATCGGCACGGTCTGCAGGATCTCAACGGCTTCGTCCTGCCCGTGAGCGACCAGGACGTGGCGCCCACACCGTTCGATATGCCGCCGCCATATCCCGGCGAGATGCGGGTTGCTTTCGACAATCAGTAGGGTCATTCAGGCGTCCAGCGGTTCAATAAACCAGATCGAAAGGAAGTGCTTTTCAGCTAATGAAAAGGCGCCGAAATGATTAACAACAGGTTAAGACTCAACCGCTATCGGTTAAGGAAAGATAACATTTTCTTGACTTTCCGGGCCCCGGACGGCGGCGACAAGGGGACCTGATGCCCATGACAACATGGATCACCGTGTGTGACACCTGCAAGACAGAGGCATGGCAAGAGGGCGACGCGACCACGGACGGGGAACGTTTCGCGGCCCTGATCGAAGCCGCCGCCGCCGGTCTGCAAGGGGTCGCCGTGCGCCGGCATTCCTGCCTGATGGGGTGCGCCCGTGCCTGCAATGTGGCGATCCAGGCGGACGGAAAACTGTGCTACACCCTGGGCGCCTTCGCGCCGGAATCTGACGCTGCCGAGGCCGTCGCCGGCTATGCCGCGCTGCATGCTGAAAGCGCTGGCGGACAAGTGCCTTACCGGCAGTGGCCGCAGGGCGTGAAGGGCCACTTCACCACCCGTCACCCGCCTTTGCCGGAGGCATGATGTCCGGCATCGCTCGCGATCATGGCGGCGGGATCGACGCCGCCGCACAGCGCTATGGCGGGTCCCGAAGCGACTGGATCGACCTGTCCACCGGGATCAATCCGGTCCCCTATCCGCTGCCGCCGATATCCGACGACGCCTGGACCTCGCTGCCCGACCGGGGCGCCTTCGCGGCACTGGAAACCGCGGCGCGGCGGTTCTGGGCGGTGCCGGCTGACGCGGCGGTTCTGGCCGCACCCGGCGCGTCGGCCCTGATTGCGCGGATTCCCGCTCTTCGTCGCGCGGGGCGAGCGCATGTTCCGACCCCGACCTATAACGAACATGCGGGCGCCTTCGTTCAGGAGGGCTGGAGCCTCACATCCGATTCGCCCGACGCGCGGGTTCTGGTGCATCCGAACAATCCCGATGGGCGGCTCTGGACCGCGCGGGATCCGGGCGATGTGCCGTTGCGGATCATCGACGAAAGCTTCGGCGACATGTGCCCCGACCGGTCGCTGATCGCGCTGTCCGCCGCCCCCGGCACGCTGGTTCTGAAAAGTTTCGGCAAATTCTGGGGGCTGGCGGGGCTACGGCTGGGCTTTGCCATCGGCGATCCGGCGCTGGTCGCGCGGCTGGCCGAAATGCTGGGCCCGTGGGCGGTGGCCGGACCGGCGCTGCAGATCGGGATGGCCGCGCTCAGCGACCCGGCATGGGCCGATGAGACCCGCGCGCGCCTGTCCCGCGACGCCGACCGGCTTGACGGGCTGATGACCCGCGCCGGGGCAACGGTGGCGGGGGGCACGGCGCTTTTCCGGCTCTATGACACCGCGGATGCCGCCGCGCTGCAGGCGCGCCTCGCCCGCGCCCGGATCTGGACCCGCATTTTCCCCTATTCAGACCGCTGGATCCGCCTGGGCCTGCCGGGCAGCCCCGCGGCCTGGGCCCGGCTTGAGGCCGCCTTGTGACCCACGCCGCGTCGTTGGCCGTGGCGCTGCTGCTGGATGCCTGGCTGGGGGAGCCGCGCTGGCTCTGGGACCGGCTGCCGCATCCGGCGGTGCTGATGGGGCGCGCGGTGGGCGCCGCCGACCGGGTGTTCAACCACGGCACGGCGCGCGCCCGGCGGCTGAAAGGCATCGCGGTCATGGCCGGGCTTGGCGCTGCGGCCGTGGGGCTGGGATGCGCGGTGTCCGTGCTGCCCGGCGCGGGTCTGATCGACATCGCCGCCGCCGCGATTCTGCTGGCGCAACGCAGCCTGACCGACCATGTGCGCGCCGTGGCCGACGCCCTGCGCCATTCGGTCGAAGACGGGCGCCACGCGGTGGCGCAAATCGTCGGGCGGGACACCGCCGGGATGGACGGCCCTGCGATCGCGCGGGCGGCCATCGAAAGCGCCGCCGAAAACCTCAGCGACGGGGTGGTCGCCCCGGCCTTCTGGTTTCTGATCGGCGGCCTTCCGGGGCTGCTGCTGTACAAGATCACCAACACCGCCGACAGCATGATCGGCTATCGCACGCCGCGTCATCAGGCCTTCGGCTGGGCGGCGGCCCGCTTTGACGATCTGCTCAACTGGGCGCCCGCGCGCCTGACCGCCCTGCTGATCGCCGCGCTTCGCCCAAGGCCGGATCTGTGGCGCACAATTCGCGCCGATGCGCCGCTGCACCGGTCGCCGAACGCCGGCTGGCCCGAAGCGGCGATGGCCACGCGGCTGGATGTGGCCCTGTCGGGGCCGCGCAGCTATGACGGGCAGATCCGCGACTTTCCCTGGGTCCGGGCCTCTGGCAAACGCACCATCGGCGCGGCGGAGATCAACGCGGCGGTCGCGGTGCTGTGGCAGGTGTGGCGGCTGATGCTGGCCGGGGTGGTGCTGCTGGCTCTGGTCTAGGGCGCTGGCTCTGCTAGGGTCGCCCCGAACCGGAACGGAGACCCCCATGCGCCGCCTCGCCCCCCTGTGCATCCTGAGCTGCCTTGCCGCCCTGAGCCTGCCCTCCGCCGCCCAGGCGCAATGCGGCGGCAGTTTTTCCAGCTTCCTGTCCGGTATCCGCAGCGAAGCGGCACGCAAGGGGCTGGATGCACGCGCCATCGACCGGTTTCTGTCCGGCGCGAAGCAGGATCAGGCGGTTCTGCGGGCCGATCGGGCACAGGGCATCTTCCAGCTTCCCTTCACCGATTTCGCCCGCCGGGTGATCAGCCCGAACCGGATCCAGAACGGTGCCCGCAACGCCGAACGCTATAAATCCGTGTTCGACGGCATCGAAGCGAAACTGGGGGTCTCGCGCGGGGTGCTTCTGGCCTTCTGGGCGCTGGAAACCGATTACGGCGCGGTGCAGGGCGATTTCAACACCCGCAACGCGCTGCTGACCCTGGCGCATGATTGCCGCCGTCCGGACCTGTTCCGTCCACAGGTCTTCGCCGCCATCGAACTGACGGCTCATGGCGATTTCGATCCGGCCACCACCACCGGCGCCTGGGCGGGCGAAATCGGACAGGTTCAGATGCTGCCGCGCGATATTCTGGAAAACGGTGTCGACGGGGATGGCGACGGGCATGTGCGGCTGAAAAGCTCCGCCCCCGACGCGCTGTGGTCCGGCGCCAAGATGCTGCGCCACCTTGGCTGGCGGCCCAACGAACCGTGGCTGCAGGAGGTGACGCTTCCCGCCACGCTCGACTGGAGCCGCACCGGGCTCGACACCACCCGCCCGGTCCGCGACTGGGCCCGCGATGGCGTGACCGCACGGGGCGGATCGCTGCCAAAAAGCAATCTGCCCGCCTCGGTGCTGCTGCCGCAGGGCCGCAACGGGCCGGCCTTTCTGGTCTATCCGAATTTTCAGGTGCTCTTCGAATGGAACAAGAGCTTCGTCTATGTGACGACGGCGGCCTATTTCGCCACACGGCTGGAAGGCGCCCCGGTCTTTGACCCGGGCAACCCAAGCGCTGCGCTGAGCGGCGCGCAGATCCAGCAGCTGCAACGCAAGCTGACCCAGCGCGGCCATGACGTGGGCGGCATCGACGGCATTCTGGGCGCCAAGACCCGCAACGCGGTGCAGGCGGAACAAAAGCGTCTGGGCATGCCCGCGGATGCCTGGCCCACCGCCGCGCTGCTGTCAAAGCTCTAGTACCCCGCCCCGCTGGCGGCGACCCTATTGCAGCGAGATTTTCGACCGCACCGGATAGCGGGTGCCGCTGGCTTCGATCAGGATCATCTTGTTGGCGCTGCGCACATAGGTGTCGCAGCGGGTGAACCCGTTTTCAAAGCGCACGCAGATCTGCCCGCCGTCATAGACTTCCCACAGCCCCCGATACGATGTGCGCCCGTCGCCCGCCGTGTAAACATAGCTGCGGTCGCGATAATATTGCGCCACAGACCCGTCGTAAAACCGGACCAGCGCCCCGGCGATCACGCTTTCCAACCCCTTTTCGGTGAAGGTCACGTCCGACGGTTTCTGCCCCACAATCCCCGGAGACTGCGCCAGCACAGTCCCCCCGATCAGGACCCCCGCTGCCGTGAGCCCCGCCAACACCCAATGTCGCATGTAGATACCCCTTTCGGGGCGAAAATTACCCAACGGCAAGGGCCGCAGGCAAATTCCGAATAATCGCAAATCTTTGCAAACGGACGGCTATTTACGTTAAGCCACCATCGCCTCGGCCTTCTTCAGGTCCACCGACACCAGTTGGCTGACCCCTTGCTCGGCCATTGTGACCCCGAACAGCCGGTCCATCCGGCTCATGGTGACCGCATGGTGGGTGATGATCAGGAACCGCGTCTGGGTGCGGCGGGTCATCTCGTCCAGCAGGTCGCAGAACCGGGTGACGTTGGCATCATCCAGCGGCGCGTCCACCTCGTCCAGCACACAGATCGGGGCCGGATTGGCCAGAAACACAGCGAAAATCAGCGCCAGCGCGGTCAGGGTTTGTTCTCCCCCCGACAAAAGCGACAAGGTGGACAATTTCTTGCCGGGCGGCTGGCACAGGATCTCCAGCCCGGCTTCCAGCGGGTCGTCGCTTTCCACCAGCGCCAGCTTCGCCTCGCCCCCGCCGAACAGGTGGGTAAAGAGCGTACCGAAACTGCCGTTGACCTCTTCGAAAGCCGTCAAAAGCCTTTCCCGGCCTTCACGATTAAGACCAGAGATCCCCGCGCGCAGCTTTCCGATGGCGGTTTCCAGGTCCGCGCGTTCGGTGACCAGGGTGTCATGTTCGGTCTGCACCTCTTTCGCGTCCTCTTCGGCGCGCAGATTGACCGCGCCCAGAGCGTCGCGGGACCGGCGCAAGCGGGCGATGGTGGTTTCAACCTCCTCTGCCGATGGCATCTGGGCGGGATCCGCCTGCAGCGTGTCCAGCAACGCCGCCGGGCTCAGATCCAGATCCTCGCGAATCCGCGCCTCGGCGGCGGCGGTCGATTCGGCGGCCGCTTCCACCCGGGCTTCGGCACCGGCACGCGCCTCGCGGGCGTCCGAGGCCGCGCGTTCGGCGCTGCGTTCCCCGTCCGTGGCGGCACGCAGGGCGCGATCCGCCCCCGTCACCGCGTCGAGGGCGGCGGCCTTGCGGGCGGCGGCATCGGTGATGGCGCGCGCCAGATCCGCCCGCCGGGCGGCCAGATCCTCCGGCGCGGCCTGCGCCGCCGACAGCGCCGTTTCGGTCTGCTCAAGACGCTGCACGAATTCCGCCATGCGGGTTTCGGCGTTTTCCAGCCGCGTCTGCCAAGTGGCGGCGTCCTTGGCGATGGCCGCCAGCCGGCTGGCGCGGGCCACGCCTTCGCGGCGGCGTTCATCATGGGCGGTCCGGCGCGCCATCATGGTGATGCGCGCGGCCTCCACGGTGGTGCGGACATCGGCGACCTGCGCCCGCGCTTCGGCCAGATCGGCCAGCCCTTCGGCCTGCCGTTCGGCATCGCGCAATTGCTGCCGGGCCGCTCCGGCGGCTTCGTCGTGCCGCGCCACGGCGAGCGAAAGGCTGTCCACCCGGCCTTCGGCCAGATTGCGGTCGGCTTCCGCCCGGCTGAGCGCGCGCGACGCATCCGCCAGGGCGCCATCGGCGCGGCGGCGCGCTTCGCGGGCGTCCTTGTCCGCCGCAGCCGCCGCCGTCAGATCCGCCGCGAGCCCCCCATGGGCGGCCCGCGTCGCGCCGGCCTTGGCCTGCGCATCGGCCAGCGCCCGTTCCAGCCCGTCGAGCCGGTTGAGCTGCTCCAGACGCAGCGCCGCGGCTGACGGCGCGTCTTCGGCGCGCGCGCAATATCCGTCCCACCGCCACAGATCGCCTTCGGGCGACACCAGCCGCTGACCCGGCTGCAAGAGCGGCTGCAAGCGCGCGGCATCGGCGGCGGCAACGACGCCGATCTGCGCCATGCGCCGCTGCAACACGCCCGGCACGGTCACATGATCGCCCAGCGCCGTGACCCCGCCGGGAAGCGCGGGGGCCGCGTCATAGCCGGGCAAGGCGGCCCAGCCCGACCCCGGCCCTGCCCCCAGAACCGGCGCTTTCAGATCGTCGCCCAAGGCCGCGCCGAACGCCTTTTCAAACCCCGGCGCCACGCGCACATCGTCCAGAACCTGCGCCCCGGATCCCGCATCGCGAGCGACCAGCCGGCGCAGCGCGGCCACCTCGGCCTCCAGCGCCTTGGCTTCGCCTTCGGCTTCGGACCGGGCGGCGCGGGCTTCGGCTTCGGCGGCCTGAACCCGGGTGCGTTCCATATCCGCGGCGGCCAGAGCCGTTTCGGCGGCGGCCAGATCGGCTTCGGCCCGGTCCTGCGCCGCGCGCGCCTGCGCCTCGGCAGCGGCGCCCGCTGCCACCGCATCGCGGGCCTGCGCCACCGCATCCCGCGCCTTTGCGGTTTCCGCCTCGCTCCGGTCCAGCGTCTTGCGGCTGTCGGCCAGCAGCCGTTCGACCGCCTGATGCCGGGCGGCCAGACGCGCCACGTCTTCGGTCAGTGCGGTCAGCGCGGCTTCCCGGTCGCCCAGCACCTCCGCCGCGGCTTCGGCTTCGGCGGCGGCGGCGGCCAGCGCCGCATCATGGCCCTCATTGGCGGCCTCAAGCCCGCCGCGTTCGTCCGCCAGTCGCGCAAGGGTCTGGGCCGCATCGCTGTTCAGGCCAGCTTCGCGGTCGCGGTCCCGGGTCAGCTGCGCCAGTCGCGCCTCCAGCGTCTTGATTTCAGCGCGGGCGCGGTCTTCCTGGGCGACCAGCGTGTCGCGTTCGACCTCGAGCCGCTGCAGCACCGCCCCGGCGATGGTTTCTTCTTCGCGCAGGGGCGGCAGCGCGGCTTCGGCCGCTTCCCGGGCGGTCACCGCCGCGCGGCTGGCGGCTTCGGCACGCGATGCCGCGATGCGCCGGTCCTTCAGAACCTCGCGCGCGGCGGCCAGGGCCTGATCGGCCTCGCGCCAGCGCCGGTAGAGAAGCACTCCTTCGGCAGCCCGCAGTTCTTCGCCCAGCGCCCGATACCGCGCGGCCTGCTTGGCCTGCCGCGCCAGTTGCGACAGTTGACCGGCCAGCTGCTCGACCACGTCTTCCACGCGTTCCAGATTGGCCTCGGTCGCGCGCAGCTTCAGTTCCGCTTCGTGCCGGCGCTGATAGAGGCCCGAAATCCCGGCCGCTTCTTCCAGAATCCGCCGCCGCGATTGCGGTTTGGCGTTGATCAGTTCGGAAATCTGCCCCTGCCGCACCAG
>JAGQRU010000318.1 GCA_020425105.1 Paracoccaceae bacterium | reverse complement strand
CCGGCCCCGGCCCCGGCTCCGGCGCGCCCGGCGGAACCGCAGCCGGATACCCCGGTGGCAGCGGCGGCGGATGTGCCCGATCCCATTGGCGAACGGCCGGCGGTTGCCGTCTTGCCGTTTTCCCTGATTGGCGCGCCCGACGGATATGCGGCCATCGCCGATGCCGTTCCCGGCGAACTGATCGCGTCGCTGTCACGGCTGCGGTGGCTGAAGGTGATCGCGCGGGGTTCCAGCTTCCGGTTTCGCGATCTTGCCCAAAGCATCGAATCCGTCGGCAAGCTGCTCGGGGCGACCTATCTGCTGACCGGCGATGTGGAACTGATGAACGACACGCTGGCCATTACGGTGGAGCTTGCCGACAGCCGGTCTGAACATGTGATCTGGAGCGAACGCCTGACCGGTCGGCTCGACGATGTGCATACCATTCGGGAAGAGATCGTGACGCTCGTGACCTCGGCGCTGGAGCTGCATATTCCCCAGCACGAAGCGCAGATGGCACGGCTGAAAAGCCCGGAATCGCTGGATGCGTGGAACTGCTTTCATCTGGGCGTGCAGCACATGTACCGGTTCAACAAGACCGATAATGCGCTGGCATCCGGTTTCTTTGGCCGCGCGACGGCGCTGGATCCGCACTTCGCCCGTGCCCATGCGGCGCGGTCCTTCACCAGCTTTCAGGCCGCCTTCCTGCGCTATGGCCCGGATCGGATGACCGATATCGAAGACGCGCGGCGGCACGCAGAACGCGCGGTGGAGCTTGATCCGATGGACCCGTTCGGAAATTTCACCGTCGGCCGGGCGCATTGGTTGCGGGGCGATCCTGAATCCGGTCAGGCATGGCTGGAGCGGTCCATGAGCCTGAGCCCCAGCTTCGCGCAGGGGTATTATTCGCATGGCTGGGCCAGCACGATGGCGGGCGACGGCGGCGGAGCTTTGGAAAAACTCGACAAGGCGATCTCGCTCAGCCCGCTGGACCCGTTCCTTTACGCGATGCAATCGGCGAAGGGGATCGCCTATCTGCATACAGGAGAGTTCGACAAGGCGGCGCTGTGGACCGACAAGGGGGCCCGAAAGCCGGGCGCGCATTACCTGATTTCCGCCGTCGCGGCGGCGGCGAGCGAAATTGCCGGGAACCATCGGGACGCAGTCTATTGGGCCGATCAAACCCGCGACCGGCGCAAGGACGCGTCGATTGAGCAGTTTTTTACCGCGTTTCCCTTCAGGGACACCGCCGTCCGGGGCGATCTGCACCGCGCCCTGAAACTTCTGGGGTTCAAGGAAAAATAGGTCCGCGCTGGCGATGGGCCTGTTCCCGTCCGCCGCCAACGCTTGCTCCGTCCGATTGGTGGCGCTACCACAAGGAGGCCCGGATCGTCGGCACCGTCCGGGTGGTATCCAGGAGGCCACGCCATGAAACGCTCTCATCTGAACGCTTGTGTTGACGAAGGCGCGGCCTTCATCGCCTCGTTCGGCTATGTCTTGCCGCCGTTCGCCTTCTGGACCGCCGATGAATTCTGCGCCCGGGATCACGCCCTGTTGGTGGAACGCGGTATGGGGTGGGATGTGACCGATTACGGGCAGGGCCGGTTCGATGATCTGGGGCTGCTGCTGTTCACCGTGCGCAATGGCACGGCGCAGGATCTGCAGCACGGGCGCGGGATGCTTTATGCGGAAAAGATCATGATCAGCCGCAAGAACCAGCTGTCGCCCATGCATCGGCATTTCTTGAAGGCCGAAGACATCATCAATCGCGGTGGCGGAACGCTGATTCTGGAACTTTTTGCCGGTGCAGCAGACGGCAGCATCGACCGCGACGCACCGGTCACGGTGCCGGTGGATGGGCAACTGAAGACCCTGCCTGCGGGCGGCCATCTGGCGCTGGCGCCGGGGGAAAGCGTCACGCTTCTGCCCGGGGTGTGGCACGCGTTCTGGGGCGAAGGCGGCGATGTTCTGATCGGCGAGGTATCGACCGTCAATGACGACCGCACCGATAACGACTTTGAACTGGACATCCCGCGCTTCACCAGCGTGGACGAAGACTGCGCGCCGACCCGCTGGCTGGTGTCGGACTACGACCGGCTGTAGCGTTCAACAGGCGCCCAAGCGGCACAGGCGGATACCCGCGGCCTCCAGCCCCGCGCGCACGGCCAATGCAATCGACACCGCTTCGGGCGTATCCCCATGCAGGCAGATCGTGTCGATCTGGGCGGGCAGGCGCTGGCCGCTGTCGCAGATGATCGCATCGCCGCGCAGCATCTGGACCATCCGCTGGGCGGCAATGGCGGGATCGTGAATGACCGCGCCGGGCAAACGCCGATCCACCAGCGTGCCGTCGTCGTTATAGGCGCGGTCGGCGAAAATCTCTCCGGCCCAGGGCTGCCCGATCTCCTGCGCGACGGCTTCCTGCGCGGTGCAGGCCTGAACCAGAACCGGAAGCGCGGGATCGAAGGACTGGATCGCGCCAAGGCAGACCCGCGCCAGCGCCGCGTCTTCGGCACACATATTGGCCAGCGCGCCGTGCAGCTTGGCATGGCGCAGCGGGGTTCCGGCCAGGGCGGCCATGGCCTGTGCCGCGCCCAGTTGATAGGTGATCATGTTGCGCAGACTGTCCGGCCCCATCTGCATCCGTTGACGTCCGAAACCCTGCAGATCGGGAAAGCCCGGATGCGCCCCGACGCCCACCTTGTGATGCGCGGCCAGATGCATGGTGCGGGCCATCACGTCCCAGTCGCCCCCATGAAAGCCGCAGGCCACATTGGCCGAGGTCACGATCTGCAACAGCGCGGCGTCGTCGCCCATGGTCCAGGGCCCGAAGCTTTCTCCCATATCCGCGTTCAGATCCACATGCTTGGCCATCGGAGTGCCTCCTTAGATCGCGTCTCTTCCCGTGGTCGCGCCGCTGATAAGCTGATAGGACAACAAATCCTTCACATCCGCCGGGTCGCGGATCAAGGGAAAGCGCGCCGAACGCAGCCGCGCTTCGGCTTCGCGCGCCCGGGCAAAGGCGGCCAGCGCTTCGTCGCGGTCAACCTGGCGGAAGCGCAGAACGAGACCCGGCGCGGCCTGGGCGACGCGCGCCAGATCGTCGGGATGCACGGTTCCGATCCTCGGATAGCCGCCCGTGGTCTGGCAGTCGGGCATCAGCACATAGGGGGTTCCGTCGCCGGTCATCTGGATGTCGCCGGGCACGATGCTTTCCGACAGGATGGACAACTGGCCCGCCGCCTGAAAGGGCGCCCCGGGGCGCGCAAGGCGCACGCCCTGCCGGTTGCTGCGCGGGTCGGCGGTGAAGTCGCTGCCATAAAAACGCTCCCGTGTCGCGGGATCGAACAGCGCGGTTTGCGGGCCGTCCAGAACCCGGATGACGCCGCCGGAAAACCGGTCTTCGACGGGCAGGGCAAAGCCCGCATCCTCCAGTCCCGGATCGGGGCCGAGCGGCAGCAAGTCTCCGGCAAGTGCCGCGGCACCGATCCCGGCCAGTGTATTGACCGACAGGCTGTTCAGGACCGGCGGCACATCGAACCCGCCGCCCACTGAAAGATAGCCATAGACGCCGGGGCCTGCGGCGCCGAGGCTGAGCACCGCGCCGTCTTCCATCAGGTGACTGGCCATCCAGCGCACGGGACGGCCGTCGATGGCGGCCCCCATGGGCGCACCTGTCAAGGCCACTCGCATACGACCGCGCGCCCGGAACCGCGCCCCGGGGCCTGCGAGCTCCAATGCCGCCCCGAGAGGTTGCGAAAGCAGCGCCGCCGCTTCGGTCAGCGCCCGTGGATCGGCCGCCCCGCCGCGCGACACGCCGAAGGCGCGCGCGCCCTGACGCCCGGCGTCCTGCAGCGCCGCCACCGGGGGTGCCGCCAGAACTTCCAGCGCGGCGGTCACGACAGATCCTCGCAGGCGGCACCGCCGTCGCCGGTCGTATCCTGCGCGCGGATTGCGTTCAGCGCGTCTTCGGTGATCGGGCGCAAGGCGATCTCGTCCCCCGGCACCAGTGGAAAGGGCGAAGGGCTGTCGGGCCTGAAACATCGGAAGGCGGACTGCGCCACATGACGCCATCCGGTGGGGCTGGGACGGGAAAACAGCACCAGCTGCCGCACCGCCAGAACGATGGCCCCTTCCGGCACCATACGGGTCAGGCTGGTCTGGCGCGGGATGTCCCATTGATCGGGCAATGTGCCAAGATAGGGCTGACCGGGGGCGAACCCCAGCGTCAGAACGCGCAAAGGCGCGCCGCACAGCGCGGCGATCAGCGCGGCGTCATCCGCGTTTCCCAACGCGGCGGCCTCGCTCAGTTGCGGCGCCAGCGGGCCGCCAAAAACCGCCGGGATCGTCCACCGGCGCCGTCCCTGCGGCAGCGGCGCGGTCATCCAGTCGCGGCTGGCCAGAAGGCTGTCGATGCGCGCGCTGCGGCTGCCCGCCTGGGCATGCAACGGCGCGAATTCCAGATGGACGGATGCGAGCGACGGCGCGGTTTCGACCAGATCCGGCCAGCCTGCGGCCTCGGCGGCGGCGCGAAACGCCAGCGCCGCGCGATTGGCGCGGTCGTCCAGGCGGTCGCCGAAACTGACCAGCAGCCCCGAAAGCCCAATCTCTGCGACGCGGGGAAATGGCTGTGGTGTCGGCATCGGGTGTCCTGTTTGATCAACCGCGAGCCTAAGCTATCGGCGGCGCGGGGAAAATGGGCAACGGCCACGGCTCGCGCTCGCGGCGATGCTTGACTACCCCAGGTGGTCAAGCCAGTTTCGATCCAGCGGAAAATCCCCGTGCGCCGCTGCGGAAACCGGCGCCGCGCAGAGGCAGAAAGAAGGCGGTCTGATGACCCGGCGAGCGATCTTGCATATCGGCATGCACAAAACCGGGTCCAGTTCGATCCAGGAGACATTGGCCCGGGTTCCCCTGCAAGGCGCGGTCTATCTGCTTCCCGAGACCCCGAACCACTCTGCCGTGCTGTCGCAGGCGTTTGAGGTCGACAAGGATCTGCGCAAGCTGTTCCACCCGATGACCCCGGAAGTGTCCCAACCCGCGCGCGCCACATTGCGCCGGAAGCTGACCGCGGCCTGCGCCGCTCCGGATGTGGATACGGTTATCATTTCCGGAGAACGGCTTAGCGTGATGTCTTCAGATGCGCTGCAGCTTCTGAAGGCCGATCTGGACACGCTCTTCGACGAAATCGTCGTCATCGGCTATGTGCGCCCGGTTGCGGGTATGATGGCAAGCTCGTTTCAGCAGGTTCTCAAGCACGGCCATGCGCAGTTCGAGGCCGGGCTGAAAACCCCGCGCTATCGGTTTCGGTTTGAAAAATTCGACGACATCTTCGGGCGTGATCAGGTCTGGCTGTATCTGTTCGACCGAAAGCTGCTGAAAGATGGTGATGCGGTGGTTGATTTCGCCGCGCGCATCGGGCGTACGATCGACGTGGCCGATGTGGTCCAGACCAATGAATCCCTGTCGCTGGAAGGGACGGCGCTGCTTTATGCGCACCGTAAATTCGTCGCGGGTGAAAGTGCCAAGCGCACCAATTTCGTGGCCCGGGATGCACAGCTTATCGAACTGTGCCGGACGCTCGGCCATGGCAAGTTTGCCTTCAACGGGGCGGCGCTGGAGGCGGGAATTCAGAAGAACGCGGCGGATTTCAGATGGGTCTGCGATCGTATCGGCGCGTCTTTCGATGACTTCTGCAAGGTCAATGGGGGTGGCGTCGGGTCCGAAGACGATCTGTTCGCGGTGCTGGAACGGCCTGAAACCCAAGCGGAACTGCGCAAAGCACTGGGGCTATCACCGGACGGCCCCGGCCTGCCGGCACGGGATCTGGCCTTCGCGCTGGAACAATTGCGCGACGCGTAAGAGCCGTTCTGTATCTGGAATGTCGGAGAGGTTTTCCGGTCAGGCCCGGAGACTGACGCGCGCGTCCAAGGCCGCGCCTGTCGTGATGGCAGGCGGCCCGGAGATGTCCGGGCCGCCCTGATCCGTTAGGCTTTGGCCAGGTTGCGCAGCACGTAGTGCAGCACACCGCCGTTTTCGATGTATTCGATCTCCACCGCCGTATCGATCCGGCATTTCAGGGTGATCGTTTTCACCGACCCGTCACCCATGGTGATGGTGCAGGGCACTTCCTGCAGCGGCTTGATCGTATCCAGCCCCGCAATCGCCACCGTTTCTTCGCCGGTCAGACCCAGCGTCTTGCGGGTGTCGCCGCCGGTGAATTCGAACGGGATGACGCCCATGCCGACCAGGTTCGA
>JAGQRU010000317.1 GCA_020425105.1 Paracoccaceae bacterium | reverse complement strand
CCGACGGGAACAGGAACATGTTCACGATGGAGTGTTCGAAGCCCAGGTAGAAGAAGACCAGGATCGGCATCCACATCGCCATGATCTTGCCCGAAACCGAATTGGACATCATCGCGGCAACGACGCCGGTCGACACCATCCAGTTGCACATCACGGCGCGGATGAAGACGGTCAGCAGGCCTGCGCCACCGGCAGCGGCGTAACCGAGGGTCCGAGCCTCACCAATCTTGCCGATCTTCTGACCCACGTCGTTCGGTTCCTGGCTGAAGCCCATGGTGAAAATGATGGCCATGAAAACGGCGACGGTCAGGGCACCGGCGAAGTTGCCGATAAAGACCAGTCCCCAGTTGCGTAGCACACCGGCCCAGGTGCAACCCGGACGCTTGGCGATCACGGCCAGCGGCGCCAGCGTGAACACGCCGGTCAGCAGGTCGAAGCCCAGCAGGTAAAGCGTGCAGAAACCGACGGGGAAGAGCAGCGAGGCGACGAGGAAATTGCCGGTGTTCACGGCGATGGTCACCGCGAAGGCGGCTGCAAGTGCGAGGATCGCACCGGCCATGTAGGCGCGGATCAGGGTATCCTTGGTGGACATGAAGATTTTGGATTCACCGGCATCGACCATTTTGGCGGCGAACTCGGCAGGTTGGATATAAGACATATGCCTAGCCTTTCTGGGGAATTCGGAGCCTGAGATCAGGCACCAGATTGAAGTGAGAGGAAGATTTCCGGGCCCTCCACCCGGACCGGAAATGTCGGGGTCGCGCCGTTGGCCGCACCTTGTGCGGACCCGGTTTTTGGCAAGATCACCCAATTCTGCAGGGGGCCCGTGACGCAGCCGTCATGGGCGATCCCTTGCGAGAGAGGCCCGTTCTTGTGCGGGCTTTTGTCTTCGAAAGCGAAGATGCGGTCAGTTGCGGCGCGGGCGGTGGGGGTCATTGCCCCAATCGTTCCCTGGCGCGCGCAGCGTGTCGGAAGGTCGTCAATCATGCCGACGCGAGCCCGTCTGGCGGCCTGTGACGGCATGATGCGATGGGAAGTCACCCGCGAAGCGGCGTTCAAGACGGTGTTCCCAGATGTCCCGGGAGCCCGGCCGGACAGATGCGCAAGCACCCGGCCCGAAGCCATGCCGTTGCCGATCGTAAGCGGACGCTGTTTCGTCATGCGGATCTCCCGGGTTCTGAAGGATACGGAACCGGAAAATCGGCGCCGCGGCGATTTCTGTCTGGAAAAACAGTAGGATGGTCCGACCGTTTTCCACGACCCGTGGCGGACCGCGGATCGAAGTTACAGCACCATTGCTGTGGCCCCGTACCGGGGCGCCTAGACTGAAATGCCGCGCCGTTGCGGCGTGATTCGAATGATTCGAACCGCTATTAACATTCAGCTAAAGAGAATATTTTATCGGGGCAAGACGAACCGAATGCGTGGACCCCCGCCGAAGGCATCCGATGGTGCTGTTGAGCAAAAAAGCAGCAACCAAGACGTGTCTTTGCTGTGATTGGCAGCGCTTTGCTGCATCGCAGAGCGCGCCCGGCGCCGCGCACCGGCAAGTTTTCACCGTGGGACCCGGGCGCCGCGTTTTCGATTCCGCGCGTTACAGATCAGACCCGGCATTTGCCGCGGGCGCCGACTCGGCTGCGGCCTGAAGAATGGGCAGGGTCTTGCCGGACGCCAAAATCGCGTCTGCCAGGCTGTGTTTGTCAAGCGCTTGATAAAAAGCCACCTTTGCCTGAAAAAGCGCGGCGACGACACCGCAGTTGTTTTGCAGGATACAGCTGGAACAATCGACCAGACGGTCATCGCCTTCCATCTGCCGCACGATCTGCCCCAACCGGATATCCGCCGCGGACCGCGCAAGCCGCACCCCCCCGGACCGCCCCCGGATGCTTTTCAGAAAGCCGCTTTCCACGAGGATCTGCACCACTTTCATCAGGTTCCCATGCGATACATCATGGGCCCTGGCGATTTCAGAAATGGGCACCGCCCGCCCCTGATGCGCCCCAAGGTACAGGCAGACCCGCACCGCATAGTCCGAAAATTTGGAAAGCTTCATGGCAAAGCGCCTTGTAAACAATTCACTCTGAAAGACTCATTTAGAGAGTTCCGCGCCATGTTTCCAGTCTCTTGAAGATCGGCACCGTGCGACGCCGATCCGCCGCGACGCAACGTTGCTTTGCCTTTCCCGCCAATGCGGATTGCGGCGCCGCCCGTCATCGGGCAGATCCGGCCCCCGACGCATCACATCGCCGCGTTCCCATACGGCAACCGCGTTCTTCGCCCTTGCCCGGGACGGCGGGCATGGGTGAAAGTCGTAATCACTGCAAAAACTTCGGGAAAACCGAAGACTGGAAGAATTTTCCGGCCGCCGCCCGATGCCTCGCACGGACCAGCGCACCGGAGATGTCCAACGGAGAGTGAAAAGGATCCCCAATGACTCGAATTGCCAAAAGCCTGGTAACTGCTTCGGTGATCGCGCTTGGCGCCGCCGCGCCCGCGTTTGCAAAGACCTTCATCTATTGTTCAGAGGCGTCTCCCGAAGGGTTCGATCCGGCCCCCTATACGGCGGGTTCGACCTTCGACGCATCCGCGCATCCGGTCTATAACCGGCTGCTGGAATTCACCAAGGGCACCACACAGGTCGAACCCGGCCTGGCGGAATCCTGGGAAGTGTCGGATGACGGGCTGGAAGTCACCTTCCATCTGCGCAAGGGCGTGAAATGGCAGTCCAACGACGCCTTCACCCCAACCCGCGAGTTCAACGCCGACGATGTGATTTTCAGCTATGAACGTCAGGCCTCGGCGGATCATCCGTGGCATCTGTATCTGCCCGGCATCACGTATGAATATTTCAGCGCGATGGAGATGTCCTCGCTGATTTCGACCATCGAAAAGATCGACGACCACACGGTGAAATTCGTGCTGAGCCGGCCCGAGGCACCGTTCCTGGCCAATATCGCCATGCCCTTCGCGTCGATCGTGTCGGCCGAATATGCCGAAACGCTTGCCGCGGCAGGCCATATGGAAGACCTGAACAACGCGCCCATCGGCACCGGTCCGTTCAGCTTCGTCGCCTATCAGAAAGACGCGGTGATCCGGTACAAGAAGAACGCCGATTACTGGGGCCCGGCCCCGGCCATCGACGATCTGGTCTTTGCAATCACCCCAGATGCGTCGGTGCGGCTGCAAAAGCTGAAGGCCGGCGAATGCCACCTGATGC
>JAGQRU010000007.1:5346-5530 GCA_020425105.1 Paracoccaceae bacterium | reverse complement strand
CGACCACGGGGCTGCATTTCGAAGACGTGCGCAAGCTGTTGGAAGTGCTGCACGAACTGGTGGAGCAGGGCAACACGGTGGTGGTGATCGAACACAATCTGGATGTCATAAAGACCGCCGACTGGCTGATCGATATCGGCCCCGAAGGCGGCGATGGCGGCGGCAGGATCGTGGCCACCGGCAC
>JAGQRU010000007.1:0-5291 GCA_020425105.1 Paracoccaceae bacterium | reverse complement strand
TGAAAGCGCGGCGGGTGGCGGCGGAGTAGTGGCGGGGACGCAGACGGGACGTCTCCGAGGTTGGCCATAAACGTGCCAAAACTTTGAGGGTTTTGCGTTGGGGTTTTGTCCACGCGAAACCTTTGGCGGGTCGTGGAGAGCTGCGAGAGGACAAAAACGACCGTTTTTGGCGTGAAGGTTTTGGCGAGGAGCTTGTGTCCGATGTTTGGGGCAACACCATAACGCACGACACCTTGCACGAAAAACTGTAAAGCTAGGGCATGGAAACTTGGCCAAGTAAGCTGGAGCTAGTCCTGTTCGCATTCGATGCCCTAGGCATGGCAGCGGCAATCATGGCTCAATTTTTCGTTGCAGCCGAGATTTACTCCAAAGGCCCGGCTGCCGCTCCGGACACCCGCCTCGGGGAGCGGCTGGCGCGGGTGGAGTGCGGTGAACGCGTCTATTGTCCGTCATGCGAGCGTTTGTGCTTAATATCGCATAAGCTTATGGGCTTATATCAAGCTGGAGATTCGATCCCCATCTGGGCCGCGCTCAGGCGGTTTCGCTGCTATGAATGTGCGACGGAAGTGGAGCATGCCGCACGTGTCGCCGGTATGAAAAGCGCGCTGTCAATCTATGCTATTTGTAGTGCTGTACGCACGATCACCTTAGCGGTGTTTGGATTGGGCTTAGCAACAGGGGCACTTTGGATCATCTCCTATCTCGTCGGAGCGGGTGGCTACACAAAGCACTTCGTTTGGGTGCGGTACAATGCTCAAGTCTGGCGGATGTGGGAAGAACGACAAGAAAGAATGGTCTACAGCAAGAACAGAACACTATGCGCCGAGTTGAAAGGCCTCCAACACGCAGCAATCGACCGCTGCTGATTGAGTAAGTGGCCTCGCGAAATGTAGGTCCAGGCCAGCAGAACACGTAACCTAAACCCGCGCAAATTGGCCAAAACCCATACGTTTTTGTCACGGACCATAATGACCTTTTTTGTCTGTTGTCGAAATAGTTGCCAGATGATCGGCCGGTGGACGGGGGGCCATCGGGGGAAGTGCGCTGGCAAGCCCCCTAGCGTGTCCGGCGCTGCGGGCTGATCGTCAGTCCGCCCGCCAGCTTCGCGAGGAGGCGGCATCAAGCCTTTGCCACGCGGCGAAATAAGTCAGCCCGCTTCCGATCGATGACACGGTTCCCACCACGACCCAGCCATCGCGCTGCTGTTGCAGGACCGGCGCGCCCGAGGTGCCGAAGGTGGCTTGGCAATCGGTGGCGCGGACGTCCTGCTCGGCTTGGCGGTGCAAGCACGAGCCGCTGTCGCTGAGCGCGTGGGGCCGGTCCCAGCGATAGCCCAGGATGCGCACGCGGCCCCGGTCCGGGCGGCGGACGGGCAGAGGCGTCACGGTGGTGATCGCGTCGCGCAGATGCACCAGCGCCAGATCTGCGCCGGAGTCGATGCGCCCCTGCGCGGCGGCGAACAGCCAGCGCTTGGGCACCGTCAGTCCCGCTACATGTCCCACTGCCGCGTATTCGCCCCGGAACCATCCGGCGACGAACCGGAAATCGGCCAGCGGCATGGGCTGCCCGTTGTCGTGGGTGACGCAATGCGCCGCCGTCAGCACCAGATCAGGGGCGATCAGGGTGGCGCTGCAAAGCTTGCGCTGCTTGTAGCCGCTGTGGTTCAGCCGCCCAATGGCCTGCCAATCCGCATGGGCGTCGGGCGGCAACATGGTCGGGTCTTCGCCAGCGGGGGCGGTGACGGGAAGGGCGACCAGAAGGGCCGTGATCAGCAGGCGGATAAGTCGGCGGTTCAGCATGGCCCACAGACTGGCCGTGTGCGTCGGAGCGGGCAAGGGGCGTCGTGCCACGGGGTCGACGGCCTGCGCTCAGTCCGGCGCGGCAAGCTCCGTCACCACTTCGGCCCCGGCCTCAAGCGTGCGGTGCACCGGGCATTTGTCGGCGATCTCCAGCAGTTTCTGCCGTTGCTCGGCGGTCAGGCTGCCTTCCAGCCGGATCAGGCGGCGGAACTTGTCGATGCGGGGGGTGACGCCGGTATCGGCGTCCTGCGCGTGCACCTTGTCATGGCTCACATCGACCGAAATCCCGGTCAGCGGCCAGTTCTTGCGCCGCGCATACATGCGGATGGTCATGGAGGTACAGGCCCCGAGACCCGCCGCCAGAAAGCCATAGGGCGACAGGCCCCGGTCGGTGCCGCCATAGGCCAGCGGCTCATCCGCCAGCGCGTGGTGTTTCGGCCCGCCGGACACGTCCTGCAGGAAGCCTGCCGGATCGGCCTCTGTCACGCGGACGATGCCTTCGGGGGCTCCGGGCGGCGGGGCAGGGGGGCGCAGGTCAAGATAGCGACCGGCCCAGGCTGCGATGACCTCGGCGGCGTATTCCGCATCGGCGGGGTCGGAAATCAGGTGATCGGCCTGATCCAGCGTGACGAAGCTCTTGGGGTGTTTGGCGGCCTTGAAGATCTCGGTGGCGTTGTCGATGCCGACGATTTCGTCGCGGGGCGCATGCAGGATCAGCAGCGCCTTGCCCAGATCGCGGATTGTATCGGACAGTTTCGCATGGGCGATGTCCTCGACGAAGTCCCGGCCGATGCGCACGGTCTGGTGACCCAGACGGACCTCTGCCGCGCCGTCGCGGGCGATCCGGTCGAGCGCGCCGTCGAAATTCCGGGTGACATGGCCCGGATCGAAGGGCGTGCCGATGATGGTCACCGCCCGTACGCTGTCGATCTGACCCGCCGCGCGCAGGGCTGCGGCGCCGCCCAGGGAATGGCCTATCAGCAGGCTGGGCGGCAGCCCTTTTGCCGTCAGCGCCCCCGCCGCGGCGATCAGATCGTCCACGTTGGATGAAAAGGTGGTGTTTTCGAATTCGCCTTCGCTATGGCCCAGGCCGGTGAAATCGAACCGCAGCACCGCAATGCCCATCGCGGACAGCCGGCCAGCGATCCGGCGCGCCGCGGCGATGTCCTTGCCGCAGGTGAAGCAGTGGGCAAAGAGCGCGGTTGCAAGGATCGCGCCTTCGGGCCGGTCGAGCCGGGCGGCCAGGTGTTGACCCAGTTGCCCCTGGAATGTGAAACGTTCGGTTGCCATCGGATCGCTGCCTTTCCTGCCTGGGCCAAACATGTGCGACAGGGCCGGGCCGGACAAGGCCCGAGCGGCAGTCGTCACGCAAGGGTGACGCGCCGCGAGACCATGCTGCATGCTTGACAGTTGCCCCGTAATCCGTCATTGGCGCCCCGTGGGTCGCTGCCGCGTGAGCAGCAGGCCGTGCTTCGCCATGTGGGCGAAACAGCGGCATGCCCGAAGAAATTTCTGGTTCCATATCACGCAGGGGTCAGGACCGGTCGGGGCGCGCGCGGCGTGCCAGGTCCCGGTATCCACTGCAACCGGCTGCCCGATCCGGGCGGCCCCTGCGGGCGTTTTGCCCGCCGAAAGGAAGATCCTCGATGGATTTCGACATGCTGGGCCTGGCGCCCCGCCTGGTCAGCAACCTGCAAGAGCTGGGCATCATTGATCCCACGCCTATTCAGACCAAGGCCATTCCCTATGCCATGAACGGCCGCGACGTGCTGGGGCTGGCGCAAACCGGCACTGGCAAGACCGCCGCATTCGGGCTGCCCTTGCTGCACGCCCTCTGGCAGATCGGCGAAAAGCCCGCCGCGCGCAGCGTGCGCGGCCTGATCCTGGCGCCGACGCGCGAACTGGCCAAGCAGATCTCTGAGAACCTGAAAGCCTTTGCCGGAAACGGGCATCTGCGCATCGGTCTGGTGGTCGGCGGCATGGCCATCGGTCCGCAGGTCAAGCGGCTGGAACGCGGCACCGACATTCTGGTGGCCACGCCGGGCCGGCTGATCGACCTGCTGGATCGCCGCGCCGTGCGTCTGGACGAAACCCGGTTTCTTGTGCTGGACGAAGCGGATCAGATGCTCGATCTGGGCTTCATCCATGCCTTGCGCAAGATTGCGAAACTTCTGCCGGAAGAGCGTCAGACCATGCTGTTTTCGGCCACCATGCCGAAGCAAATGGCCGAACTGGCCAGCACCTATCTGACGGACCCCGTGCGGGTCGAGGTGTCGCCTCCGGGCAAGGCGGCGGACAAGGTGGCCCAGTCCGTGCATTTCGTGGAAAAGGACGGCAAGACCGCCCTGCTGATCGACCTGATGCGGAAGCATAACGAAGACCGTGCGCTGGTTTTCGTGCGCACCAAGCATGGCGCCGACCGGTTGTCGCGGCATCTGGAACGGGAAGGCTTTGCCACCTCTGCCGTGCATGGCAACCGCAGCCAGGGTCAGCGCGAGCGGGCGCTGGAAGCGTTCCGCGAGGGCCGGATCAAGGTTCTGGTGGCGACGGATGTGGCGGCCCGGGGGCTCGATATCCCCGATGTGAAGCATGTCTATAACTACGACCTGCCGAACGTGCCCGACAACTACGTGCACCGCATTGGCCGCACCGCGCGCGCCGGGGCCGATGGCTGGGCGGTGGCATTCTGCGCGCCGGATGAAGCGGCCTATCTGCGCGACATCCAGAAGGTGATGAAGCTGGAGATCCCGGTCGCCGGCGGCACGCCCTGGGAAGGCAATGCGCCTGCCCCAGGACGCAAAAGCGGCAAATCAGGCGGCGGGCCGAAATTCGGAAAACCGGGCGGCGGCGCGCAAAAGCCCGGCGGGTTCCGCAAACGCCGCCCGCAGCGCAGCCGCAGCGGGCGGCAAGCGGCCTGAGGCGACTTGGGAAGGGGCCCCATGCGCGGGCCCCTTTTTCATGCCGGTTGATCCGGTCATGACGCAAACGAAAAAGGGCGCCCCGAAAGGCGCCCTTTGATCGTCTGGATGCAGCTTTATCAGCAGCTGTAGTACATCTTGAATTCGATCGGGTGCGGCGTGTGCTCATAGGCATACACCTCTTCCCATTTCAGTGCGGCATAGCCTTCGATCTGGTCTTTGGTGAACACATCGCCTGCCAGCAGGAATTCGTGATCGGCTTCCAGTTCGTCCAGAGCTTCGCGCAGCGACGCACAGACGGTCGGGATGCCTGCCAGTTCTTCGGGAGGCAGATCGTAAAGATCCTTGTCGGACGCTTCGCCCGGATGGATCTTGTTCTTGATGCCGTCGAGGCCGGCCATCAGCAGGGCTGCGAACGCCAGATAGGGGTTGGCCGAGGGATCCGGGAAACGGGCTTCGACGCGCTTGGCCTTCGGGCTTTCGGCGAAGGGGATGCGGATACAGCCCGACCGGTTGGAGGCCGAATAGGCGCGCAGCACCGGCGCTTCAAAGCCGGGGATCAGGCGCTTGTAGC
>JAGQRU010000316.1 GCA_020425105.1 Paracoccaceae bacterium | reverse complement strand
CCGAACCCGCCGCCCATGCGCCGCATCTCGACCCGCACCCCATGCATGGGAAGGCCAAGCGCATGCGCGACCTTGTGCTGAATTTCGCTGGGATGCTGGGACGAACAGTGGATGACCATGTCGCCATTGTCCTGGGGCAGCGCCAGCGCGGCCTGACCTTCCAGATAAAAATGCTCCTGCCCGCCCATTTCGAACCGGCCCGAGACCTGGCGCGGCGCGGCGGCAATGGCCGCCGCCGCGTCGCCCCGGCCATAGACGCGCGGGCCGTCTTCGAACCGGGAATTGGCAGCCAGCGCATCGTCAATGGTCAGCAGGGCCGGGGCCTCTTCGATCTCGATCTGCGCCCGCCGTGCCGCCTGCCGCGCCTGCAGATGGCTTTCGGCGGCAACGATGAACAGCGGCTGGCCCAGATAATGGATCGTGCCGTCGCTGAGCAGCGGCTCGTCATGTACCGAGGGCGAACAGTCGGGATTGCAGCCCAGATCGGCCGGGGCGAACGCGCCCAGCACACCCGGCGCGGCCCGCACCGCCGTCAGATCCAGCCCGGTCAGCCGCCCCGCGGCGATGGGGCTGAGCCCGAAGGCCAGATGCAGGCATCCGCGTGGGGTGGGCAGGTCGTCCACATAGCGCGCGGCGCCTGTCACATGCAGGCGCGCCGCGTCGTGGGGCAGGGGGCGTCCGACGCTCATGCCGGGACCTCCAGCACATGGGCGCTTTCGCCGCCATCTTCCAGACAGGCCTTCAGCAGCAGGTTGCGCGCCACCCGCAGGCGATAGGCGGCCGAGGCGCGCATATCCGACAGCGGCACAAAATCGTCGCCCAGCGCCGCGCGGGCCGGGGCAATTCCCGCCGCCGTCCAGGGCGTGCCCAACAAGGCGGCCTCTGCCGCCGCCGCGCGCTTCGGCACGCCTGCCATGCCGCCAAAAGCGATGCGGGCGCCGGTGACGATGCCATCGGTGACGGTGATATTGAACGCGCCGCACACTGCCGAGATGTCCTGATCGAACCGTTTCGAAATCTTGTAGCAGCGCAGCCGGTCCGGCTGACGCGGGATCGACACCGCTTCGACGAATTCCCCGGGGGCGCGGTCCTGACGCCTGTACTCCAGAAAGAAGTCCTCAAGCGGTAGGGACCGGCGGCTGTCCCCCTTGCGCAGATGCAGCACCGCCCCAAGCGCGATCAGCACCGGCGGGCTGTCGCCGATAGGCGATCCGTTGGCGATATTGCCTCCTACAGTCGCCGCATTGCGCACCTGCACCGACGCGAACCGGCGGATCAGTTCGGCGAAACTGCGGAAATGGGGGGCGATCACCGGCAGCAGGTCCGACAGCGTCGTCATGGCCTTGATGCGGATTTCGTCATCGGTGACCTCGACGCCGCGCAGATCGGCGGCGCCGTTCAGAAACGCCACCGGGTCCAGATCGCGGAACTGCTTCGTCACCCACAGCCCGACATCGGTCGCCCCGGCGATCAGGGTCGCATGAGGATGATCCACATACCACGCGGCAAGGGCATCGGCGCTGGCGGGGCGAAAGCCGGGGGCCGACGGATTTTCTGCCGGCGCGGCGCCGGGCGCGGTGTCGCCCGCGATCCATGCGGGCACGGGCGCCGTTGCGGCGGCCTCGGCGGCGCGGATGATGGGGGCATAGCCGGTGCACCGGCACAGATTGCCCGCCAGCTGGTTGTTGTAATCGGTGTCGCCATTCGCGTGCGCCGTGGCCAGGCTGACCACGATGCCCGGCGTGCAGAAACCGCATTGGGCGCCGTGATGGTCGATCATCGCCTGTTGCACCGGATGCAGGGCGCCGCCGGGGCCGCTGATGCCTTCGACGGTGCGCACGGCGCAGCCTTCCAGCTGCGGCAACAGAAGAATGCAGGCGTTCAGGCTTCGGGGCCGGCCATCGGCGCCGGTCACCATGACCGTACAGGCGCCGCAATCGCCTTCGTTGCAGCCTTCCTTGGTCCCGGTCAGGCCGCGCCTGTCGCGCAGCCAGTCCAGCAGCGTGCGGGACGGCGGTTCGCTTTCAATGCACACGGCTTCGCCGTTCAATAGAAACGCCACCATGACTGTGAAAACCCGCCGCTATACCAAGATGCGCTGCACTCTGGCCGGTCGATGCGGCATAGACCTGCCTGAGCGTTGTCGAGCAAAGCGGGGAAAATAGGCATTTGCAAGCATTCTGTGTGGTCTGGCGCGGCGAGGCGATGGGCGAATGCCCGATATTTGAGCGATTGTCGCGCCCCAGCGGTCAGGCTTTCCGCAGCCCCCGCCCCCGAAGATCGGATCTGGGGGCGCAAAACCCGCTTCCGCCCGGTGCGGCGGGCTTCTAGGCTGGCCCCATGACCAGTTCCCCCCGATTCATTCATCTGCGCCTGCACACGGAATATTCGCTGCTGGAAGGCGCTGTGCGCGTGAAGAAGCTGCCCGGTCTGGTGGCCCAGATGGGCATGCCCGCCGTGGCGGTCACGGACACCAACAATATGTTCGCGGCGCTGGAATTTTCCGTGCTGGCATCGAAAAGCGGCATTCAGCCGATCATCGGCTGTCAGGTCGATCTGGCCTATGACGCGCCGCAGCCGGGCGACCGTGCCGTGCCGCGCGCGCCGGTGGTGCTGCTGGCGCAATCGGATGCCGGCTATGCCAATCTGATGAAACTGAATTCGGTGCTGTATCTGGAAGCCGACGGCCAGTTGCCGCGGGTGCCGCTGGACCGGCTGGCGGCGCATGGCGACGGGCTGATCTGCCTGACCGGCGGGCCGGATGGCCCGGTCGGCCGGCTTCTGCGGGCCGCGCAGCGCCCGGCGGCCGAAAGCCTGCTGCGCCGTCTGGCCAAGATCTTTCCCGACCGGCTCTATGTCGAATTGCAGCGCCACCCCGTGGACGGCGGTCTGCCCGAGGCCGAGGCGCAGACCGAACGCGGACATGTGGAAATGGCCTATGCCATGGACCTGCCTCTGGTCGCGACCAACGACGTCTATTTCCCCGAAACCCAGATGTACGAGGCCCATGACGCGCTGCTGTGCATCGCCGAGGGCGCCTATGTGGACCAGCAGGCACCGCGGCGGCGCCTGACCCCGCAGCACTATCTGAAAACGCCCGAAGAAATGGCGACCCTGTTCGCGGATCTGCCAGAGGCCTTGGAAAACACCGTGGAAATCGCCCGGCGCTGTGCGTTCATGGCGGATACCCGCGCGCCGATCCTGCCCAAATTCGCCGATGACGAGGTCGAGG
>JAGQRU010000315.1 GCA_020425105.1 Paracoccaceae bacterium | reverse complement strand
CAAAACGCGGGCCCGATAGGTTGACTTCAGTCACGACCAAAGGCTTTCCGGCCTCAACGGCCAGAGCAGCGCGTGTGCGCATGACGTTCCTCCCAAAGATAGTATTTGTGGCCCTGCAAAGAGCGTGGCTACGACTATACGGTCGCTTGAAAGCGGAACAATTGCGACGATAGTTTGTGAATCCGGGATTTATTCCACCCCCCGTGCCGCCCTATGCTGGCCCGGTGAACGGGAGGGAAACGGCCATGATCGCCAAAGCAGTCGCGCTCTGTCTCATGCTGGCGCCCGGGCTTGTCCGGGCCGCGGATTTCGCCGATCCGGACTGGCCGTGCATTCAGCGCAAGGCGGCGCAATTGTCCCCCGGCCTGATGTGGCCAGAGCCGGTTCCGCCGCAATCGGTGCCCCAGGATGCCAGCGATCTGGCCGATCTTCTGGCCCTGCGCCGCGTCGATCTGGACACCGCGAAACTGCGGATCGAAGCATTCGCGCAGGCCCATCCAAGCGCGGATATGGCGCTGATGGGAAACATCTTTCTGCTTACCTTCGACAAGCTGTCACGCGACCGCGACCGGCTGGTGGCCGGGATCGGACGCTATTCCCGCGGCCAGATCGCGCTGGCAGACAAGATCACCGCCGCACGGGACGAAATGGCCCTGCTGCTGGATGCGGATGCGCCCGATTTCGACCGGATCGACGCGCTGGAAGAACAGATCGATTGGGACGAGCGCATCTATCACGACCGCGCGCGATCCCTGGGGTATGTATGCGAAACGCCGGTGCTGCTGGAAAAGCGGCTCTATGCGGTGGCGCAGATGTTGCAGGCGGAGGCCAGCCGCTAGACTCGCTCGAAGCTGGGCTCAGTCCCCCGCCGGATAGGTCGCGGCATAAGCATCGGCCAGCACGTCTTCAAGCAACCGGCCTGCGGTATAGCCTGAAAGCGTGTCGGGTCTGCGGATGCCTTCGGGCATCCGTGCGCAAGGCTCCGGCTGTCCCAGCACCGTCAGCACGGGCACCCGTTCGGCATAAATGGGCAGGGCGTAATCCGGCTCGTCATCCGACACGCCTTTGGCGCGGATCTTGGCCGACGCCCGTTCGATCTCCATGACGATGACCGCGGTCGCCTTGATCTCTTGCGCGGTGCTTTGGCGCAAGGTGCCGGTCCGGGCGGGGAACAGCCGGTCCACCATCTTGGTAAGCGCATCCGCTTTTTCCGCAGGATCCGTCACCAGCCGCGCGGTGCCGAAGGCCATCACCGACCGGTAGTCGGCGGAGTGGTGAAACCCCGACCGCGCCAGCACGAGGCTGTCGAAATGGGTCACCGTCAGGCAGGCGGGTTCGCCCGTGGACAGGTTGCGCAACATGCGGCTGGCGCTGCTGCCGTGCCAATAGAGCCGCGTGCCGTCACGCCAGAACAATGTGGGCGTGCAGAACGGCTGCCCGTCCACCACATAGGCCACATGGGCCAGTGCCGCGGAATCCAGCAGCCGGTGCACGGTGGCGCGATCATAACTGCCGCGATCGTGGCAGCGTTTGACCTGATTGACCCGGTCGACGGGATAGGTGGAAGGCGCCGTATCGGGCATGGCAGGATCCTCTTTCGTTGTGGTGAAGGGATTGCATGGCCATAGTGGTTCTGAATAGCGCCACTTCCGGAATAAATACGAGAACCACTTTGACCGAACGACTGACCGCTTCAGACCTGCCGATCCGGCTTGACCCCACGATCCGCAGTCAAGCGCTGAGGGTGCATGCCGCCCTGCGCACCGGCATTCTGGAAGGGCTCTTGCCCGCTGGCCTGAAGCTTCCCTCCTCGCGGGCCCTGGCGATGCAACTGGGGATGGGGCGCAATGCGGTCGTGGCCGCCTATGAGCATCTGCTCTCTGACGGGCTGGTGGAGACGCGTCAGGGCGCCGGAACCTTTGTCGCGGCGGGCCTGCCCGCGCCGCAGGCTGCGCCATCCCCGCCAATGCCGCCAGTTGAGCGCCCTGATCGCGGTGCATTCGCGCTTGGCCGGACGCATGTGGAGCCCGCTTTTCTTGCCAGGCTTGGCGCGGCCGTCAGGCGCCGGATCGCGGGGGCATCGCTATCAGATCTGGACTATGGCGACCCGCGGGGGAGCGCGCATTTGCGCCAGCAGATCGCACGGTTTCTGGCCGTTCACCGCGGAATTCGCTGCGACCCGGCGTGCATCGTCATTGTCAGTGGCACGCAGCATGGGCTGCGGCTCTGCGCCAATGCGTTGCTGTCACCCGGCGATCCGGTGTGGGTCGAAGACCCGGGCTATGACGCGGCCAAGACTGCCCTGACAGCCGCCGGGGCCCGCCTCATCCCGGTGTCGGTCGACCGCGAAGGCATCGACATCGCAGCCGGTATCGGCGCAGCGCCCCATGCCCGGGCGGTCTATGTCACGCCCTCGCATCAATTTCCCACCGGCGTCACGTTGAGCATGCGGCGGCGGGTGGCGTTGCTGGACTGGGCGCAACGTGCCGGCGCCTGGGTGTTTGAGGACGACTATGACAGCGAGTTCCGCTATGCGGGGCCCCCGCTGACGGCGCTGGCGGGCCTGTCGGCGGAACGGGTGATCTATATCGGGACCTTCGCGAAAACGCTGTTCCCGGGACTGCGCCTGGGGTATCTGGTTCTGCCGCCTTCTGCGGTCAGACCGGTGCTTGCAGAACGCGCGGCGTTCGACCGGTTTCCGCAGAAATTCCTGCAGGACGCCGTAGCCGATGTGATCGCGGATGGCACTGTGGCGGCGCATCTGCGGCGCATGCGCACCCGCTACGCGGCGGCGCGGGAGCTGTTGATCGAGGCGCTGCCGACCGCCTCCGGTGGCCTGCTGCACCCCGATGCGCCCGATCAGGGGCTGCACCTGATCGCCTATCTCGCTCCCGAGGTCGATCCCGGCTGCGCGCCATGGATTCGCGACAGGGCGGGGATTGTCGCAAGGCTTCTGTCTGAAACTCGGCTGATCCCGGGCGGGCGCGAAGGGTTTGTGCTTGGCTTTTCCGGACATACGGTCGCGGACCTGCGCGACGGCGCGGCGCGTTTGGGCGCGGCAACGCAGGAGGCTGCCGCCGTCTTTCCATGAACCGCTCCGCCCTTCGCGCAGGTCCTACACGAAATCGTTCTGGTCGAT
>JAGQRU010000006.1 GCA_020425105.1 Paracoccaceae bacterium | reverse complement strand
GCTGATCGCCTTTCCCACGCGCGAGTTGTTTTTGGAAAAGATCGACGAATTCGATCTGATCATTTTCGACCGCTACAAGCGGCGCGGGATCCTGCCCAGCATCTATCTGGACAACATTCGCCAGTATGTCGAAAACGGCGGCGCGGTTCTTGTTGCCGCGGGGCCGGATTTCGCCTCGGCGGCCAGTCTCTACCGCACGCCGCTGGCGGCCATCCTGCCGGCCGAGCCCACCGCACAGGTGCTGGAAAAAGGGTTCCGCCCCGAAATCACCGATCTGGGGCGCCGCCACCCGGTCACCGCCGCGCTCGACGGCTCCGACGGTCCGCTGGCGCCGGACGCGCCGCCGCCCTGGGGCCGCTGGTTCCGCCTGATCGACGTGGCGCCGCGGACCGATGCGGAAACCGTGATGACCGGCATGGACGGGCGGCCCCTGCTGCTTCTTGACCGGGTGGGGAAAGGGCGGGTGGCGCTTCTGACATCCGATCAGGCCTGGCTGTGGAATCGCGGCTTCGACGGCGGCGGGCCGCAACTGGAATTGCTGCGCCGTCTGGCCCATTGGATGATGAAAGAGCCCGAGCTGGAGGAGGAAGCGCTGACCGCGTCCGGCGCCGACGGCACGCTGACCGTCACCCGCCGCAGTCTGGGCGACAGCCCGGAGGCGTTTCAGGTCACCCGCCCGGATGGGTCCACCGTGACCCTGACCCCGCAGGAGGTCGCGCCGGGCCGGTATGAGGCGCAGCTGGACGACCCCGCAATCGGGCTTTACCGGATTACGGACGGCGAACGTGAGGCGGTCGCCGCCCTGGGCCCATCCGCCCCGCGCGAGTTTGAACAGACCATCGCCAGCGGCGATCTTGTGGCACCGCTGGTGGCGGGCACGGGCGGCGGGGTGCGCCGGGTCGAAGACGGCGTGCCCGATCTGCGTGCCGTGCGGCCGGGCCGGGTGGCCGAAGGCCGTGGCTGGATCGGCATCACGCCCCGCGACGCCTATCGCACCATCGACGTCACCCTGCGCCCGCTGTTGCCGGGCTGGGCGTGGCTCGCACTGGCCGCGGGCTTCGTGATCGCGGCATGGGTGTGGGAAGGGCGGCGGCGCGGGCGCAAGTCTTCTGTCCCAGTCTAGAAGACAAGAATACATTTTGATACGCTTCCCGGAGACAGGAGTAAGGGAGGTTTATCATGAAAACACGGTTTTGGGCCGCGTCGCTGGTGGCGCTTGGCTTGGCCTCGGGTGCGCAGGCCGCGCCGACGCAATACGGGGGCACGGGCAACTGGTATGACGTGGTGTTCGCCTCGATCACCTGGACGCAGGCAAAAGCCGCCGCACAGGCATCTGTTTTCAAGGGCGTGCAGGGATATCTGGTCACGGTGACCAGCGCTGGCGAACAGGGATTCATCAACACGCTCAATCCGAACAGCGCTCAGCTATGGATCGGCGCCACCGATGAGGTCACCGAAGGCCAGTGGGTCTGGGATGGCGGCCCCGAAGCGGGCCAGCTTCTGTCCGCAACCTATTCGAACTGGAGCGCGGGTGAGCCCAACAATGCGGGCGGCGAAGATTACGCAGTGGGCTGGTGGTCGGGCGACCGCTGGAATGATCTGCCCAATCTTGCCCGGTCCGGGTATGTGGTCGAATGGTCCCCCGCCCCCGTTCCGCTTCCGGCAAGCCTGCCCTTGGCCGTCGGCGCGCTAGGCCTGCTGGCGATGGTGCGCCGCCGCAAAGGCTAAGCCCGCAGGGCTTATCGGGGCAGGGCGACGACGATGTCGGCCGGCCCCCACCCATCCACAAGGCAGCGCGCGCGGATCCGCACCTCCGTCACGTCGGGCGGAATGGCAAGCCCGGTCAGCGATCGGGTGAATGGTTGTTCGTGGTCGTGCGGGTGCAGCAGCGTCCGCGTCCCCAGAACGGTGCCATCGGGGGCAAGGACCTCCCACGCGTCCGCATAATGGGTCCAGCCAGCATCGGGATGTCGTAGGGTGACGTCAATCCGCCAGCCCGCGCCCTGGGGTGCCGCGCGGGCGGCGACGATGTCGGGAAGATCTGCAAAGGCAGGGGCGGCGGCGCAGAACGCCAGCGCTGTCAGGGGAATCAGACGATGAACCATGGCGGTATCCTGCCACGCGCCGCCCGTCATCGCCCCGCACAACCGCGTGAGCCGGTCAGCCCAGATGTTCGGGATCAGCCAGCGCCTTGCGGGTCGCGGACCCGAATTCGCGGCGCAGCAGGACGGCGATGGTAAAGCAGGTGGCCAGCATCAGGGGCACCGCGCCAAGCAGCCATGCCAGCGTGCCCAGGGCAAAATAAACGGACCGCATTCCCCGGTTGAAGGCCTTTGCCGCCGAAATGTTCAGCGTCGCGGCCTGTGCCGCGCGCCGCTGCGCCAGCGGGCTGTTCCCTTCGTTGGGCATGGCGCCCAGCATCACGGCGCAATAGCCGAACACCCGGTGCGACCAGACGAATTTCAGGAACGCGTTGGTGACGAAAGCCAGCACGACGATCAGCTTGATCTCCCACAGCAGGTTGGAGTCCTGACCCAGCGAGAACTCCCGCGCCAGGCCGGCTAGCCGGTCCACATTGCCGATCAACGCCAGGCCGCCGCCAAGCGCGATCATCGCGGTCGAGGCAAAGAACGCCGTGCCCTGCCGGAGATTGGAAATGATCTGCGAATCGAACACCCGGGGTTCGCGGGTGATCACGTTGCGCATCCACTGCCGCCGGTAGTCCTGCATCAGCACGGACACGGATGGGTTGCGCTTGGGGGGGTGCTCGATCAGCCGTCCGACGGCAAACCATGCCAGCAGGAGAAAGCTCAGCGCCGCGCCATCTGCCCAGCTCAGCGCTGGTAGCGCAAAAGGCAGCGAGATATTAACCATGGCCTGTTCCATCGGCGCTATTTCCACCTGTCCCACTTGGCAAACCTTTTCCAGCCTTACAAAATAGCTCCTGTGCCGGGCAAGAGAGGGGTCCGGCACACCGCCGCCGGATTCTTCCCGAAACAGGCGAAAACTGCAGACACGGTCGATGCCCGGCGGGCGTTAAGCATGTTTATCAGGCGGTTCTTGGGCCCTGTAGGAAATAATTAACGTGGATGTCCGGAACCGGCAGACAGGGTGAATTTGCCGTGTCATAGATAACGCATGAAATTTCTCGCAACCCTTTTTCTGGCCGCCATGGTCTTTGTCTGCGCCCCGGATTTTGCCGCCGCAGAGAACGCGCTTTCCAAGCGTCAGATGCTGTCTGCGTCGGAACAAAGCCAGTGGTCCGCCATCGGGCGGCTCAACATCACCGGTCTTGGCTTCTGCACGGGGACGCTGATCGGGCCCGATCAGGTGCTGACAGCCGCGCATTGTGTGGTGGACAAACGCACCGGGCGCGTGGTGCTGCCCGAGAGGGTGCATTTTCTGGCCGGGTTTCGCGCCGGAAGCTTCGTGGCACATGGGGTCGGGGCCGAAATCGTTCTGATGCCGGGCTATAGCCGGTCCAAAAAAAGTGTGGGCAGCGACCTGGCGATTGTGCGTCTGACCGCCCCGCTTCCGGGCACCGTGCGCCCCATCGAAAGCGGCGCCGTTCTGGAGCCCCGGCGGGGGCTCGACACCCTGTCCTACGGTCTGGACCGGGCGCAGATCGCGTCCATCGAACGGAATTGCCGGTACAAGAACCGGGTCGGAACGGTCATTTACACCACCTGCGACGGGGTGCCCGGCGTGTCCGGCGCGCCGATCCTGCAGATGGAAAACGGCCAGCCGCGGATCGTCGCGGTTGCATCGGCGGTGCTACCGGCCCAACGCGCGCCGATGCCCAAAGGCGCTGTTCTGGCGGTCGATGCGGGGGCCAGCCAGTTGCAGATCCTGCACCGTCAGTTGCGCGGTGCCCAGCTTGCGGGGCTGGCGCCGATGGCGCGGCCACAGCCGCGTGAAGGGTCTTGAACCCGTCCTGAAAACTCCCATCTGAACGATACCGGGCCGCCAGATCGGGGCCCGGACGAACGGGTGGCCGTCCGGAACGGAGGCCGCGCCCAAGTTATCGCTCAATGGAGGATGACCTATGCGTAACTTTGATCTTGCTCCCCTTTACCGCGCGACCGTCGGCTTCGATCAGGTCGCGGATCTGATGGATCGTGTTCTGGCGTCGGATGTCAGCCAGCCGAGCTATCCCCCCTACAACATCGAAAAACTTGCCGACGATGCGTGGCGGATTTCCATCGCCGTGGCCGGGTTCGCCGAAGACGAGTTGTCCGTGGAACTGCGCGACAACGCGCTGATCGTGGCGGCCAAGAAGGCAGCCGACGACACCAAGCGGACCTATCTCTATCGCGGCATCGCAGCCCGCGCTTTCGAGCGCCGGTTCCATCTAGCCGACCATGTGCGCGTGACCGGTGCGACCCACGAAGACGGCATGCTGCATATCGATCTGGTGCGCGAAGTTCCCGAGGCGCTGAAACCGCGCCGCATCGCGATCACCAACGGCACGCGAGACGCCGGCGACAGTGCAAAGCCGGTGAACTAAGCGTCAGGCCCAGAACGGGCACCCGGACCCGCGCAGGCTTCTGCGCGGGTTTTTGCATGCCCTTGCGTCCATGCGGCCAATTCAACCAAGACAGGCAAACGGACAGTAGATAGCATGCCCTCAATCTGAGGAGGCCTTTCATGCTCGGCATTGTCATTTCGCTTATTCTTCTGATGTATCTGGCGTATCGCGGGGTCAGTGTGTTGATCCTGGCCCCGGTGCTGTCGCTGCTGGCGGCGGGCCTGTCGGGCGGGGCGCCGATCCTGGCGACCTATACCCAGATCTTCATGACCGCGCTTGGCGGCTATGTGATCAAGTTCTTCCCGCTGTTTCTGCTGGGCGCGATCTTCGGCAAGCTGATGGAGGTGTCGGGCAGCGCCCGCGTCATCGCCCAGTGGATCGTGTCGAAGGTGGGCGAAGGGCAGGCGGCGCTGGCGGTGGTGCTGGCCTGCGGGGTGCTGACCTATGGCGGTGTTTCGCTTTTCGTGGTGGCCTTCGCGGTCTATCCGATCGCTGCATCACTGTTCGCCCGCGCCGGGAACCCGAAGAAATACATCCCGGCCACGATTGCGCTTGGGTCGTTCACCTTCACCATGACCGCGCTGCCCGGCACGCCGGCGATCCAGAACGCGATCCCGGCACCCTATTTCGGCACCGACGCGTTCGCCGCGCCGCTTCTGGGGCTGCTGGCCGGTCTGATCATGTTCGCGGGCGGCGTCGGCTGGCTGAACTGGCGGATTGCCCGGTCGCGGGCCGCAGGCGAAGGCTATGGCGAAAGCGACCAGTACGCGGAAGAGGCCGCGCTGGCCACGGCGGAGCAGAACGACCCCGCCCCCTGGGCCGCCTTCCTGCCCATCGGCGTTGTGATCGGGCTGAACCTGATCCTGTCGCGGATGGTGTTCCCGGCGATGGATTTCAGCTATCTGGCCGATGCGGTCTATGGCGGGATCACCATCGACGATGTGCGCGGGATCTGGGCCATCATCGCCGCGCTTTTCGCCTCGATCCTGGCATTGGTCGCGCTGAACTGGAGCCGCTTCGCGGGCGATCTGAACGACACGCTGACCCAGGGTGTGAACGGGTCCTTCCTGCCGATCTTCAACACCGCGTCCGAGGTCGGCTATGGCACCGTTATCGCCTCGCTGCCGGCCTTCGCGCTGATCAAGCAGGGGGTGACCGGCATCATGCCCGATGTGCCGCTGGTGTCGCTGGCCATCGCGGTGAACGCGCTTGCGGGGATCACCGGATCTGCGTCCGGGGGCATGAGCATCGCGCTGGAAGCCCTGGGCAGCACCTATGTGCAACTGGCCGAAGCTGCCAATGTCAGCCCCGAACTGCTGCACCGGGTCGCGGCGCTGGCCTCGGGCGGGTTCGACTGCATGCCGCATAATGGCGCGGTGATCACCCTGCTGGCGATCACCAGCCTGAACCACAAGAAAAGCTATCCCGACATCTTCATGGTGGCCGTGGCGGTGCCGCTGGTGGCGCTGACGGCGGTGATCGTGCTGGGCAGCATGGTGGGAACCGCCTGACGCCACCCTATGGGGCAAGGCCGCGGGCTGGCCGGTCAGGCCGCCGCCGCTTTCGCCGCAGAATGCAAAAAGGCCCGCCAGTAGCGGGCCTTCGTTTTTCGGGACAGGCGGATTTAGCGATCCACGTTGCCGATGGTGAAGAACATGGTTTCGCCGGAATGGTCGTCCACGCCGTCATTGTCGGTGGAAATCCATGCGGTGCCGTCGTTCTGAATGGCCATGCCTTCGACCTTGTCCAGAATATAGCCGCCGTTGGAGGCCAGATCCGGCAGCAGGTCGCGGACCAGTTCCTTGCTGACCACGGGCAGGTCACCGCCCAGAGCCGCGGGAACCATCTCCGCCAGCGGGACGCGATAGACCTTCTTGGTCACCGCGCGGAAGTCGTGCTGGTTGTCGCGCTCAACGATATAGACATAGTCGCCATGGGCCACGATTTCCGACAGGCCGACCCAGCCGGTGGCGGGCTCTGCCTTGGGATAGAGAACCGCGCCCCATTCCTCGGTCTCGGTGTTATAGGCAACCAGCTTCACGTGATGCTTGGGATCGTCGCCCCATTCGCGCTGCACCGCCATCCACAGGGTGTCGCCCACCTTGGTGATGCCTTCGAAGCCGAACCGTTTTTCAACCGCCAGCAATTCCGCGGGCAGGCTGATTTCAGCCTTGATCGCGCCGTCCGCCGTCACCTGGTACAGCGCGTGCGGCACCAGACGGTCGGTGCGCCCTTCCGAGGCGACCCAGAACCCGCCCTTGCCGTCCAGCGTGATGCCTTCCATGTCCAACTTCTGCGCCGGATATCCGGCGCGCGTGACGCGGATCGCATCGACGATCTGCGCCGGTTTCTGCGACGGGTCGATTTTGAAGATGGTGGGCTGGTAGCCATAGAAGCTGTCATTGACCGCCCAGATCGACCCGTCGGGATCCGCCACCATGCCCGAAATCGCGCCCCAGCCGGTCAGGTCGTCCATACCGGCGCTGGTCAGCTGCGGATAGGCCGCCGGAGCGTCCTGATACTGATAGATCATCACATGCGCGCGGGCGCCGCCGTCTTCGATCAGGTCTTCTTCGTTGGCCGAAACCAGAAGATTACGGCCGGGAATGGTCACATAGCCCTCCGGCCCAATGCCCGACGGCAGGATCTGCTTCAGAACCGGGTTGGCCGGGGCGGTCGCGTCATAGACGCCGACCACCGACGCGCGCTCGGCGCCGATGAAGATCATCGGGGTGCCGCCGAACGTGCCGACCGCCACCGATTCCGGTTCGATGCCCTTCGCGTCGGACCGCTTGTCCGGATAGTGGCCGATCTGGATCACGGCGCGTTCGAAGGAGGTGCCGCTTTCATAGACCACGTCGCCCGATTTGCTGAAGATCGTCCAGCTGCGCGACCCGCCATCCATGTCGCCTTCGTTGGCGATGGCGAAATGGGTGTCGTCGATCCATTTCACCGCGTCGGGTTCGCGGACGCGGCCGGGCTGGCTTTCGGTGAAGATCAGCGCGGCGCGTTCATCGGTGGCGTCGATGCCGTCCAGGTCCACCGATCCGGCGGGGAAATGCGACAGGATGGTCCCGTCGCGGCCCACCACCACCAGGTGGTTGTTTTCCTGCAGCGTGACGACGGTTTCGCCCAGGCTGTTGATGTCCACGAATTCGGGTTCGGGATCTTCCGGCGACACCAGCGCGAGCCCGGTCAGATCGACCTTTTTCAGCGTGTCGCACTGCGCGGTGTTGTCGGCCAGATCCACCATGGCCAGATAGCCCGCCGGCATCTGTCCGGTGCGCCCGTCGCCCGCGTCTTCGTCGCGTTCGTTTTCGATGGCGACCGAAATGAACGACCCCTTCTTGTCCGCCGCGATGCTGTCGGGCTGTCCGCCCAGATCGCAGCTGGCGACTTCGGCTTTGGTATCAAGGTCGATGACCGCCAGACGGCCCGACGGATTGGTGTAGCTTTCCGACGTGTTCACGCCGACATAGGCACGCCGTCCCACCACCGCGACCGAGGTCGGTTCGCCGTTCAGGGCCACGTTGCCCAGAGGCTGCGGATTGGCCGGATCGGAGATGTCGATCATGCCCAGCACGCCCAGCGGGCTGTCGGTATAGACAAGCGTCATCCCATCGGCGGTGGCGTCGATGATCTCGGGCGATGTGGTGCGCGCTGTGTCTTCGCCTGCGGCCATGTTCCGGACCACCGGGAAGGACGCAATGCGGTTGAAATTCATCTCGGCGGCGGCTGCACCTGCGGTGAGCGCGAGAACCGAGGTGAGGCAGATGAAACGTGTCATCGGAACTCCTCTCATGTGACTGGCTCGGATCAGGTGACGAAGGGACAAGACGGTTTCGTCACGGAAATATGTCGGTTTGATGAAATCACCGGCCGCCATCGCCGTTGACCTGCGGCAGGACGTCCGCGCAGAGTGGCGCCCGAAATCGCCGCCCGGAGAGGCCCATGGATCCGCTTACCGCCTATGACATGCCGCAGTTCATTCCCGACGCGGATGCCTATCCCGACCGCTGGGCAGATGAGGCCGCGGCGTGGCGGTCGCTTGAAGCGGCCATCGGCCGGGCGCGGCTCAATCAGCCTTACGGACCGCATGACCGGCACCGGTTCGATCTGTTTTATCCGGCGGGGCGGCCTGCTGGGCTGGTCGTCTACGTGCATGGGGGGTACTGGCGGCGCTTTGACCGCAAGCTCTGGTCGCATTTCGCGGCAGGGGCCACCGCGTCGGGCTGGGCGGTGGCGATGCCATCCTATCCGTTGGCGCCAGAGGCGCGCATCGCAGAGATCACGTCGGACATCGCCCGCGCCATTGCCGCGGCGGCGGATCTGGTCGGCGGGCCGCTGATCCTGACCGGCCATTCCGCCGGCGGGCATCTGGTCGCGCGCATGGCCGAAGCCCGGGGTCCCTTGCCGGGCCCGGTCGCGGCGCGATTGCAGTGCGTGGTGCCGATTTCACCGCTGGGGGACCTGCGCCCGCTGCTGGCAGTGCCCATCAACACGGTTCTGCATCTGGATATGGCTGAGGCCGTCGCGGAAAGCCCGGCCCTGCGCGCGCCGCGTCCGGGCCTGCCGGTGACGATCTGGGTCGGTGCGGAAGAACGCCCGGTTTTTCTGGATCAGGCGATGGACCTGGCCGCGGCCTGGAACGCGCGCTTGCGCATGGCACCGGGGTGCCACCATTTCGATGTGATCGACGGGCTGTGCGTCCCCGACAGCCCGCTGACCCGCAGCCTGTTTACGGATTGAAGCTGGCCAGCCCGGCAAAATCCATCTGCTCCAGAACAGGCAGCATGATGTCGGTGGCGGCCCCTTCGGCCTGCACCAGAAAGCGGTTGGCGATCAGGGCCGCCAGCGACCCGTTGGCCTCCAGCACCTTTACCCCGTCCAGCCGGTGCAGCTTGCCGCCCGATGCGGTGGCCAGCATCGGATTGGTCAGCATCGGCGCCATGGCCATGATCATCGGACTGTCGGCAAGCAGGGTGATGGAGAACTGGTCGCTGTCGCGGCGATAGGTGGCCTCGGCCCCGGTGCCGCCGCCGGTCATGGCCATGGCGGGGCCCATTTCGGTGCTGATCTCTCGGGTCCAGCCGTCCGGCGCGGGCGGGAAAAACCCGGCCAGCCCGTCGGTCCGCAGCGCTTGCAGCAGGCTTTGGGCGTAGCTCAGTTCCTCCAGCGCGGTGCTGACATTGCCGGCATCGTAAGCCGCGCGCGCGGCGTCCAGCGCATCGGTCACGTCATCGGCGGCTGCCAGCGTGACAGCGGCCATCATTGGCAGGGCAAGGAATAGGGATCTTGAAAACACGGGTAGGCTCCTCCGGTCGATGAAAATACAGAAATGTCTTATGGGGCCGCACCGTTTACATCCCGTAGCGATGTCCAGCATGGCATCGGGTCGCCCGGCTGCGGCGTGGCGTGATAGACCCCGCGCGCGACGGCCCGGGCCAGGCAAAGCGCCGCGGCATGGCCAAGCGTCAGCAGGGTGGCGGTGGGATCGCCGGGCAGCGGCTGCGCGCCCGTCGCGGCGGCAAAGACCAGATCGCCGTCCAGCAGCGTGTGCGACGGATAGAGCGCCCGGGCCAGCCCGTCATGGGCGGCGACGGCCATACGTGTGGCCTGTGCCTGATCCAGCGCGGCATCGGTGGCGACAATCGCGATGGTGGTGCTGGCACCGATGGTCACGCCTTTCAGCGGCGGGGGCGCGGGGGCTGGATGGGGGCACGGACCCAGCCCGCCGAATTCGCGGCCCTGTTCGAACGGGGCCGCCCAGAAATGCGGGTGGGGCGCGACATTTGCCGCGCCAAGCGCGTTCACCGCCACCAGCGCGCCCACCGTATAGGCGCCAAAGCGTGCCGATGCCGATCCCAGACCGCCCTTCAGCGTCGCGGTCAGCGCGCCGAAGCCCGCACCGGCGCTGCCGAGTTGAAAGTCGGCGCTTGCGGCTTCCAGCGCGGCGCGGCCCAGATCGGGATAGGGTGTGCGGTCCCAATCCTTGGCGCCGCCATTGAGCAGATCGAAGAGGATCGCGCCCGGCACGATCGGCACCCTTTGGCCGCCAACATCGAAGCCGCGCCCGGCGGCGCGCAGGCCCGCGCGCACCCCGTCGACCGCGCCCAGCCCGAAGGCAGATCCGCCCGACAGAACCAGCGCATCGACCTGCTGCACCAGCTTGTCGGGGGCCAGAAGGTCGGTTTCCACCGTTCCGGGGGCACCGCCCATCACATGCACTGCCGCGGTGAACGGCCGGTCGCCGGTGAGCACCGTCGTGCCGGAGCGCAGCCGCGCATCCTGCGCGTTGCCGACCCTGAGGCCGGGAATATCGGTGATCAGATTGCGCGGGCCGGGGGTCATGGGCGGTCTCCAGAAAAGCAGACAGGTGACGCTGCAGGGGCAGGCTGGGTCACCGGCGCCCGATGGTCAAGCGCTGGCCCGTGCTGCGGGCCGTGCTGCCGATGGCGGAAAGGGGGTTTGTGGCCGCGCGCCAAGGCGCGTATGCTGCGGCGGAAAACCGGCGCCTCCGGCGATCCGGCGCCATCTGGCACAGGCATTTCCAGAGAGAGAGACATGACCACCATCAAATGGACGATCCGGGCCCTGCTGGTCCTTCTGGTGGGGGGATTTCTGCATTACACCCTGCCGCGGCACGACACGCTGCGCATCGTGGAGACGGAGGTCCGCCGGGTCGAGGTCACGGGCGGGCCGTTCTGGGCCAGCTCGGAACCGGGCGACGCGACCACCGGCAACCGCGATGTGAAATTCATCTCTGGCGTGAAGGAAAACGGCCGCCCGAAAGTGTTCCGCAATGAAGATACCGGCTGGGGCTGGCCGCCGTATTACAAGTTCAATTCGGCGGACACCCAGGCGCGGGCGGCGGATCTGACATCGACGCAGGACAATCCCCGCTGGGTGCTGGTGAAATCCTATGGCTGGCGCAATCAGCTGCTGTCGATCTATCCCAACGTGCTGAACGTGAAAGAGGTCGCGGGCCCGGATGTGCGGGTGATCCCGTGGTTCAACATTGTCGTGGTGGGCGGGCTGTTGGTCGGCCTGATCCTGCTGCGCATGGCGATCAAGCGCTTCTGGGCGAACCGGGTGGACCCGGTGGTGGCGGAAGTGGCCGAAGCCTTCGACGCGGCGGATGACAAGGCCGACGCGGCGGCGCGGCGGTTCCGCGGCAAGCGGCAACGGGCCCGCGAATGGTGGGTGGAAACCTTCGGCGGCTGACGGCGGGGGCGGCTCCCGCCCCCTTCGACCTGCCGGTCTGCAGGGGTTGGGCCCGGCGCCGCTGACGCGGCGCGGAGGGGCCTGTCCGGAAGTGTGACTGTTGGCGGCGGGATTGCGGATTTGCCGAGAGGCGGCTGAGGGGCAGGTCTGCCCTCAGCGCGCCCGATCAAGCATCGGGTGAGTCGCTGCCGCCTCAAGACGCTTCGCCCGCGCACGGCGCGGCGCGCCTGTGGTGCGGTTCTGACCCGTCAGCGACTCACCGGGCGGGGTCGTCATCCTTCGCCGTAGGGGACCCAGACGGCCTTGACCTCGGTCGCCGCATCCAGAAGGTCACGCGCGCCAGCGGTCAGGGGATTGCCCCCGGTCCAGCAGCGTTTCAGGTTGCCCGCGCTTGCGTCTTCAAGGGCGGTGTCGAGGGCGGGATCGGCACAGTTCCAGACCGCGTCCACATCCAGATGGGCGGCCAGCACCGGGCCCAGTTCGCCGGGATCGCCGGTCACGATGTTCGCCACACCCCCGGGCAGGTCCGAGGTGTCCAGCACCTGATAGAAATCCGTCGCGGCGAGCGGGAAGGGGGCGGAGGGAACCAGAACGCAGGCATTTCCCATGGCGAGCGCCGGGGCCATGCACGCCACGAGGCCGAGCAGCGGTGCCTCTGCCGGGCACAGCGCGCCGATGACGCCGACCGGTTCGTGCAGCGCCAGGGCGATGCCGCGCAGGGGCACGGGCTTCGCGGCGCCGTCCAGCTTGTCCGCCCACGCGGCATAGGTGAACAGCCGGTCGATGGCGGCGGCGACCTCTGCCTCTGCCTCCGTCGGGCCGGTTCCGGTCAGGGCGCGCAGGCGGCCCGCGAATTCATCGGCGCGGGCCGACAGGTTTTCGGCGATGTAATACAGGATCTGTGCCCGCAGATGGCCCGAAGCGCGGCCCCAGCCGCCCAGAGCGTTACGCGCGGCCTCCACCGCGTTGCGAATGTCCTTGCGGTTGCCGATACCGGCGGCGCCCAGCAACGCCCCATCGGGGCCCCAGACCGGGCGCGCATTGCCGCCGTCGGGACGGGCCTGCTTGCCGCCGACATACATCTTGGCGGTCCGGTCCATCGCCGCTGCAACGGGCGAGGCGGGGTTCGGATAGGGCAAGGGGATCCCCGGCGGCGTTGCGGGCGTTACGGGGCGGGTATAGGCGCGCAGGCCCTCCCGCCCGCCTTCGCGGCCGAAACCGCTTTCACGCACTCCGCCGAACCCGGCGGCGGCGTCGAACATGTTGGTCCCGTTCACCCAGACCACACCCGCGGCCAGTTTCGGCGCCACATCCAGCGCAAGGTTCACATTCTCGGACCAGACCGACGCGGCCAGCCCGTAGCGGGTGTTGTTGGCCAGTGCGACGGCTTCGGCCGGGGTGCGGAAGGTGGTGGCGACCAGAACGGGGCCGAAGATTTCCTCCTGCATCAGGGGATGCGCGGTGTCGAGGCCGGTGATCAGGGTCGGCGGGAAGAAACACCCCGCCTGCGGCAGATCCAGATCAGGTTGAAAGACCTGCCCCGGGGGCGCGGTGGCCACCAGCCCGGCGATGCGGTCGTGCTGGACCGGGTCCACCACGGCGCCGATGTCGATGCATTTGTCCAGCGGGTCGCCCAGCCGCAGCCCCGCCATGCGCGCCTTCAGCTTGGCGGTGAAGCGGTCGGCGATGCCTTCCTGCACCAGAAGGCGCGAGCCGGCACAGCAGACCTGTCCACCATTGAACCAGATGGCATCCACCAGCCCTTCGACGGCGCTGTCCAGATCGGCATCGTCGAAAACGATATAGGGGGACTTGCCGCCCAGCTCCAGCGTCAGCGCCTTGCCGGATCCGGCGGTGGCCTTGCGGATGGCGCGCCCGACCTCGGTCGAGCCGGTGAAGGCGATCTTGTCCACATCCGGGTGGCGCACGATGGCTTCCCCCACCGCTCCCGCGCCGGTCAGGATGTTCAGCACCCCCGGCGGCAGCCCGGCCTGCTGGCTGAGCTCAGCAAACATCAGCGCGGTCAGGGGCGTGTATTCGGCGGGTTTCAGAACCACGGTGTTACCCATGGCCAGCGCCGGGGCGATTTTCCAGGCCAGCATCAGCAGCGGNNAAGTTCCACGGGATGATCTGTCCGCAGACGCCCAGAGGCGCGCGGTCGGGCAGTTCGGACGCCATCAGTTGCGCCATGCCCGCGTGGTAATAGAAGTGCCGTGCCACCAGCGGGATGTCGATGTCGCGGCTTTCCCGGATCGGTTTGCCGGTGTCGAGCGTTTCCAGAACCGCCAGCACGCGGCCATGTTTCTGTACCAGCCGCGCCAAGGCATAAAGCATCCGGGCGCGGGCGTGCCCCGGAAGGCCCGCCCATCCGGGCTGCGCCGCGCGGGCAGCGGCGATCGCGGCGTCCACATCGGCCCCCGTGGCCTCGGTCACATGGGCCAGCACGTCGCCGGTCGCCGGGTTGCGGCTTTCGAAGGTCGCGCCGGGCGTGGTGAACGCCCCGCCGATGAAATGGCCGAAACGGCGGTCATGACCGGCCAGCCAGTCCTGAGCTTCGGCTGCGCTTTCCGGGGCAGGGCCGTATTCCATGGTCTCGAAAATCTCGGGCACGTTCATCTGGCTCATCCCATCGGGTGGCGGTGGTTGGCGGAATAGGCGCCGGTCACATGGTGTTCGATCTGGCGTTCGATATCGCCCAGCAGGGACGAGGCGCCGAACCGGAACAGGTCCGGGCGCAGCCAGGCGTCGCCCAGTTCGTCCTTCATCAACGCCAGATAGACCAGCGCGTCCTTGGCCTTGGAAATTCCGCCCGCGGGTTTGTAGCCGACCGCATGGCCGGTCCGGTCACCATAGTCGCGGATCGCCCGGATCATGGTCAGGCTGACCGGCAGGGTGGCGTTGACGGCTTCCTTGCCGGTGGAGGTCTTGATGAAATCCGCCCCCGCCATCATCGCCACCAGCGACGCGCGGGCCACGTTGCGCAGCGATCCCAGTTCTCCGGTCGCCAGAATGGCCTTCAGATGGGCCGGGCCGCAGGCGTCGCGGAAGGTGGCGACTTCGTCATAAAGCGCCTGCCAGTTGCCGGTCAGAAC
>JAGQRU010000314.1 GCA_020425105.1 Paracoccaceae bacterium | reverse complement strand
GTCGGTATAGTCCGGCATCTGAACCCTGGGCTTCGTTCTCCAGTCTGATTTTTTCCATGCTTTCGTCATGGTAGCCTCCGCTGTATCTGGCCTGCTCCTTCGGCCGAACCCCGGATATAGCCGGGTCGCGGCGAAATGAAAATATGCTTGCGTTCGACGCGATGGCTGGGCAGACCCGCTAAAGACCGATTGACGCCGCGTTGCCGGGACTTGTCCCGGAGCAGCAGCGGCGTCCCCCTCACCCGGATTGACGAGATCGACGCAAAGAATGACCGGATCCGCACCTGCTGACATGACACCGCACCGCTTCGTATTCGTGTTGCTGCCGAAGTTCAGTCTGCTTGCCTTTTCCGGTGCCATTGACGCCTTGCGGCATGCCAACCGCGCCAGCGGCAGTTCGCGATACCGGTGGATCCTGGCAGGCGAAAGCGGCAGCAGCGTCACCTGCTCTGCCGGGATCGATTTCGCGCTCGATCAGGGGCTGGAGGACCTGCACCGCGACGATACCGTGATCGTTTGCGGCGGCCTTGACGTTCAGGACGCCGCCAGCCGCAAGTTGCTGAACTGGCTGCGCCGCGAAGCGCGCCGCGGGTGCGCCATGGGGGCGGTTTGCACCGGTGCCCATGTGCTGGCCAAAGCCGGATTGCTGGACGGGCGCCGCGCGACGATCCATTGGGAAAACCAGGACAGCTTCGCCGAAGAATTCGACGATGTGGAACTGACCAAGGCCGTGTTCACCTTCGACGGCAATCGCTTCACCACCGCCGGCGGCATTTCTTCGATCGACATGATGTTGCGGTTGATTGCGATCAATGACGGCGAGGACATCGCATCTGCGGTGGCCGACCAACTGATCTATTCCGCGATCCGCACCGACCACGACACGCAGCGGCTCTCCGTGCCCACCCGGATCGGGGTGCGTCATCCCAAACTGGCCTCGGTCATCAAGGAGATGGAAGCCAATATCGAAGACCCGGTCAGCCCGTCGGTTCTGGCGCATGAGGTCGGCTTGTCCACACGACAGCTGGAGCGTCTATTCCGCCGCTATCTGAACCGGTCACCGAAGCGCTATTACATGGAATTGCGCCTGCAAAAGGCGCGCAACCTTCTGATGCAGACGGATATGAGCGTCATCAACGTGGCGCTGGCCTGCGGCTTCACTTCGCCGTCGCATTTTTCCAAATGCTATCGCGCGCAATACGAGACGACCCCCTACCGCGAACGGGGGGCGCAGGCGCCGCGCTAGGATACTGTCCGGTCACGGCGCCGGGGTGATCCGATACGCCGCGCCCCGGGTTTCAGACAGGAACCAGATGCTTCCATCGGGGGCTTCGCGGATATCGCGCACCCGCCCGGTTTCCGGCGCGCTGAGCCGTTCGATCTCGGTCAGCGTCGCGCCATCCAGATGGCTGATCAGATCGAATTTCAGCGACCCGATGAAGAAGTCGCCCCGCCATTCGGGCCAGAGCTTGCCCGAATAGATCACCATCCCGGACGGCGCGATGGACGGGTCCCAGTAATGCGCCGGCTGCTCCATCCCCGCCTTCGCCGTGCCTTCGCCAATCTTGGCGCCCGAATAGTGGCGGCCATAGGCGATCACGGGCCAGCCGTAATTGGCGCCTTTTCTGACGCGATTGACCTCGTCCCCGCCCATCGCACCGTGTTCGTTGATCCAAAGCTGCCCTGTTGCGTCAAGTGCTGCGCCCTGCGGATTGCGATGCCCGTAAGACCAGATTTCGGGCCGCGCGCCGGGCCGGTCCGCAAACGGATTGTCCGCAGGCGCGGTGCCGTTGCGCGAGAGGCGCAGCACCGATCCGTTATGGCCGCCCAAATCCTGCGCAGCGGGCCCGTTCCCGCGGTCGCCAATCGTCAGGAACAGCGTCCCATCCGGCGATTCGATGATGCGCCCGCCGAAATGCCGCCCGCCAGACGCACCCGGGGCCATTTCGAAGATGCGTTGCACATCGTGCAACAGGCGCCCGTCGGCTGACAGCCGACCGCTGGCCAAAGCCGTGCCGCTGCCCCCGGGCTGCGCCACCGCATAGCTCAGGAAGATCTGCCGTGAGGACGCGAAATCGCGCGGCACCAGAACATCCAGCAGGCCGCCCTGCCCGGCCTCCACCACCGCGGGCACGCCGGTGACCGCGGTCGCGGTGCCGTCGCGCACATGCAGCAACCGCCCGCCGCGTTCGGTGATCAGAACCCCGCCATCGGGCAGAAATCCCACGGACCAGGGATCGTCGAGCCCGCCGACCATCTTCGCCACCTGCAACCGCCCGGCCGAACTGTCCATCGCGGCCGCGCCCGACGCCAGAAACAGCGCGACGAGGGGGTAAAAAAGCGCTCTCCAAGCCATTCGTATCTCCGCCTGTGATCCTGTTCAGCATAGACCGGATGGTCCGGCAGGTCGGCAAACATCCCCGTGAGCACCATTCGTGCTTATTATCTACGCCATACGCTTCCCATTCGTCCGCCACGCGGCTAGCGTCTGTTGCGTGAAGCGCAGAGCAAAAGAATCCAACACGGGAGAACGACATGAAAAAATTGCTGACGGCAACTGCGGCGATCGCTCTGATTGCCGGGTCCGCCTATGCCGAAAGCCACGGCAACGAAGTCAAGATCGGCGTGCTGCTGGGCTTCTCGGGTCCGCTGGAATCGCTGGCCGGTCCGATGGCCGATGGCGCGGAACTGGCCATCGCCGAGGTCAATGCCAGCGGGCTTCTGCTTGGCGGCACGACAATCACTCCGGTGCGCGGCGATTCCACCTGTGTCGATGCCTCGGCCGCGACCGCCACGGGCGAACGCCTTGTGACCAGCGACGGTGTGAAGGCGATCATGGGCGCGATGTGTTCGGGCGCCACCGGCGCGGTGCTGAGCAATGTGGCGCTGCCGAACGGCATTGTCATGATCTCTCCGTCCGCAACCTCGCCCGGGCTGACATCGGTCGAAGACAATGGCCTGTTCTTCCGCACCGCACCGTCGGACGCCCGTCAGGGCGCGGTGATGACCGACGTCATCCTGGAACATGGTCTGAAGGAAGTCGCCGTCACCTACACCAATAACGATTACGGCAAGGGTCTGGCGGACAGCTTCCAGCAAGCCTTCGAAGCCGCAGGCGGCACGGTCACCCTGTCGGCCCCGCACGAAGACGGCAAAGCGGATTATTCGGCCGAAATCGGCGCGCTCGCGTCGGCAGGCGGCGAGGCGCTGGTGGTTGCGGGCTATCTGGACCAGGGCGGTTCGGGCGTCATGCAGGCGGCGCTGGACACCGGCGCTTTCGACCTGTTCGTACTGCCCGACGGCATGGTCGGCGATCTGCTTGAAACCAATTTCGGCGATTCGATCGACGGGTCCTTCGGGCAAGCCCCGGGGTCCAACTCCGACGGTGGCGCGATGTTCGAAGCCATGGCCGCTGCGGCGGGCGCGGACGGTGCGTCGGTCTATGCCAAGGAAGCCTATGACGCCGCCGCCTTGATCATGCTGGCAATGGAAGCTGCCGGGTCGAGCGAGTCCGCCGATTTCAAAGGCAAGATCATGGACGTGGCCAACGCCCCCGGCGAACCGATCCTGCCCGGCGAACTGGCCAAGGCGCTGCAGATCCTGAAAGACGGCGGCGACGTGGATTATGTGGGCGCTTCCGCGGTGGAACTGATCGAGCCGGGCGAGGCGTCGGGCGTCTATCGCGAGATCGTCATGAAGGACGGCAAGGTCACCGAAGTCGGGTTCCGGTGACGTCAGGAAAGACATGGCGCAGGAAGCTGCGCCATGTCATACGCCCGTTTCCGCACTCTTCGACAAGGAAAGGGACGCCATGATCGCGGTGGAGTCGCTGCACAGGCATTTTGGTGGCTTTCGTGCCGTGGATGGCGCGTCCTTAAGGATCCGCGACGGGTCCATCACCGGGCTGATCGGACCAAATGGCGCCGGGAAAACCACTCTTTTCAACGTGATCGCCGGAGTTCTTAAACCTACTTCAGGCAAGGTCACCATGGCTGGCGAAGACATTACCGGTCTTCCGCCGCATGAGCTGTTTCACAAGGGCCTGCTGCGGACCTTCCAGATCGCGCACGAATTTTCTTCGATGACGGTGCGCGAAAATCTGATGGTGGTCCCGGGCCATCAGGCGGGTGAAACCCTTTGGAACGCGTGGTTCCGCCGCGCCCTGATCGCGCAGGAGGAAGTCGCGCTGCGCAAGAAGGCCGACGACGTTCTTGAATTTCTGACCATCGACCATTTGAAGGATGAAAAGGCCGGCAACCTGTCTGGCGGGCAGAAAAAGCTGCTGGAAC
>JAGQRU010000313.1:197-5053 GCA_020425105.1 Paracoccaceae bacterium | reverse complement strand
GCCAGCGCGCCGCCCAGCAGCACGACCCCCGCGGGCAGCGGCACCGGTGCCAGTGCGCGCGCGGACACAAACTGGCCCTGCGACCCGGTGACCGGATCGGCGCCGAAGCGGAAGCCTTCGAAATTGACCAGATGCAGTTCCCGGCTGTCCGTGCCGTTGCCGAAGGTCAGCCGCAGATCGCTCGCGCGGCCTTTCACATTCAAAAGCTCGCTCAGATCGGCGGTAAAGAGCGCCGTGTCGAAGCCCGCACCGCCATCGAAAAGCCCGTCCAGCACGCCTTGATAGATCATGCCCCCCGTGGCCAGATTGGCGATCGCCAGCAGGTCGTCATCGTCCCCCAGATCCACCGTCCCGTTGATTTCCGGCGCGGAGGCGCTGCCCAGCGGGATCGGCGACAGGCCCGACAGGGCGGACAGATCGTCGAAGATCCCGACCAGGTCTTCGCCCGCGCCCAATTCGATGGCGATGCCGTCGAGCCCGGTGATCTTGCCGTCATTGAACACGACCTGGCGCATGGTGTTGGCCGGGTCGACGCTGCCCAGTTCGACCTCGATCCCGACGCGGCCGGTGATTTCGCCGCTGTTCACGATCAGGCTCTCGGCAACGGTGCTGGCGTCGAAATCGATCCCCGCGCCGTCGGCGGCGGTGATGATCCCGGTGTTGAAGATCTGGCCGCTGTCCAGATCGATCCCGTCGCCCGTCGGGTCCACGCCGGGGGAATCCAGGCCGGTGACGCGATCGATATCGGTGCTTTCGATGACGCCCTGGTTCACGATCAGCGCGTTTTCCGCCACCTGCACCGCATCTTCGGTGGCCTGGATAAGCGCGCCGAGCCCGTTGGTCACCCGCGCGTCGTCGCCCGCTTCCAGGCCTTCGTCGCCGGACAGGATCTGGCCGGTATTGGTTAGAACCGCGTTCAGGCCGTCGCCCAGCCGGATCCCGTCATCCAGCACGTCGATCAGGCCGGAATTTTCGACCGTCACGTTGTTTTCGTTGTCGGCGTTGACGCCGCGGCTGTCGCTGCGCATCTCGCCTGCGTTGATCACATGCAGCCCGGTGCCGTCATCGCCGCTGTCCACCGCATCGCCGGTGGCGATGATGCGCCCGGGACCCGAGGCGCCGGTTTCGATCACCACCAGCGTGTTGTCGCCGCGCACCCGCAAACCGTCGCCGCCATTCGGACCGCCATTGTTCAGCACCGTGGCGCCGGCCTGGATGGTGATGGACACATCGTCATTGTCGTCCCGCAGGCCGTCGATCTGGTCGCTGCTGGCATCGCAGACATATGTCCCGGCGGGGGATTCGACGCAGGCCGCATGGGCACCGCTGGCCGCGGTCAGCGCAAGTGTGGACAGAGCCGCTGTGAGCAGCGTCGGAGAAAGGCGCATTTGGGACCTCTGTATTTTAAGAAATGGTTAAAATCCTGTGCCGGTTTCCCGCGCGCCCGGTCAAATGAAGTATTGATGACACTTTGCGTGGCCCTCGCAGATGCCCCGCGGAAAGGCTCCGCTCACGTCGCGCCGGCGGCGGGGTCGTCCAGCGTCAGCGTCACCCGGTCCCCGGCAAACCAGGTCGTGCCATATTCCACCGGCTGTCCGTCAGGGGCCACATTGACCGCGACGGAGCGCAGGATCGGAGCGCCTTCGGCAATCTGCAGCAGCCGCGCCTGGGTCCCGTTGGCGCGTTTCGCGGTGATGCGGGTCGACGCGCGGGTGTAATCGTCGATGCCGCAAAGGCTCAGCGCCATGGTCACCGACGGGTGGGCGCGCAGGGCGTCGGGCAGATCCGGCAGCAGAACTGCGGGAAAGACGCTGCGAAAGACGGCCAGCGGCTGGGCATCGGCCAGCGACAGGCCTTCCATCACATGGACCTGTGCCCCCTGGGGCAGCGCCAGAGCCTCGGCCTCGCGGGCGCGGGCGGGGCGGGTGTCCAGCGACAGGATCGTCCGGTCGGGACTGCGCCCGGCGGCGCGCAGGTTCTGGGCGAAGCGGACGCGGCGGCCCAGCGGATAGTCGGTTGGCCGCTGGGCCACGAAAACACCCGCGCCGCGCCGCGCATGGACCAGCCCGGCCTCGGCCAGCGCCGCCAGCGCATGGCGCACCGTGTGCCGGTTCACCGCGAAGCGCGCCGCCAGCTGGGCTTCGGTGGGCAACTTGTCGCCCGGCCCATAAAGACCCTCGGCCAGTTCCGCCGTCAGCGCGTCGGCGATGGTTTTCCAGATCGGAGTGCGGGCCATGTCACCGAAACTTCACAAGGGGCGGTCTTGCGCGACTCGCCCGGTTGGGTCTAGAACTTGTCTAGTTGTATACTAACCTCGACAACCGGGCAAGGTGTCTAGATGACCGTAACCGACAGCGTTGACATGGAACAGGCAGCGCGGCGCGACCGCATGAGCCTGCTGGCCAAAGCGCCCGCCGAACGGCTGGCCGCGCTGTGGCGCGACCTTGGTCTGGCGCCCGATTTCACCTGGCTGCGGACGCCGGAAATCGGCGGCGTCATGGTGCGCGGGCGCACCGGCGGGACCGGGGCCCCCTTCAATCTTGGCGAAATGACCGTGACGCGGGCCTCGGTGCAGCTGACCGGCGGCGCGGTGGGGCACGCCTATGTTCAGGGGCGCGACAAGGACAAGGCGCGCGTGGCCGCGCTGATCGACGCGCTGATGCAGGGGGGCGACGCGGCACGGATCGACGCGGGCGTGCTGGCTCCGTTGCGGGCGGAACAGGCCGCCGCGCGGCATCGGCGCGCTGCGAAGGCCGCCGCCACCAAAGTGGATTTCTTTACCCTTGTGCGGGGAGAGGACTGATGCAGCATCAAGCCTTGCAAGGCGGTTTCACCGATGCGCCGGTTCAGGCGGCGCGGGCTTTCCGTGAAGCGCTGACCCTGATGGCGCGCCCCGGAACCATCGGTCATCTGGATGCCGCGCGGCCGCCGGCGCCGATCTCTGCCGCTGCGGGCACGCTGCTGCTGACCCTGTGCGATCCGGAAACGCCGGTCTATCTGGCGCCGGGCTATAACACCGCCGAGACCCGCGATTGGATCGCCTTTCATTGCGGCGCGCCGCTGGTCGGCCCGGACCGGGCGCAGTTCGCGGTCGGGCAGTGGGAGGCGCTGCTGCCGCTCGACGCCTATGCCACAGGCACCGCGGAATTCCCCGACCGGTCGGCAACCCTGATCGTGGAGCTTCCCGCGCTGTCGGCGACCGGTGCGTGTCTGACCGGGCCGGGGATCCGCGACACCGCCGCGCTGCCGCTGCCCGATCTGGCCGCGTTCCAGCGCAATGCCGCGCTGTTTCCCCTTGGGCTGGATTTCTTTTTCACCGCCGGAACCGCAGCAGCGGCCCTGCCGCGCAGCACCCGGATCGCCAACCCGGCGGAGGATATCTGATGTATGTGGCCGTCAAGGGTGGCGAAAGGGCCATCGACAACGCGCATGCGTGGCTCGCCGAAGAACGGCGCGGCGACCTGTCGGTGCCAGAGCTGTCGCTGGCGCAGATCCGCGAACAGATGACGCTGGCGGTCAACCGCGTCATGGCCGAAGGGTCGCTGTTCGACCCCGATCTGGCGGCGCTGGCGATCAAGCAGGCGCGCGGCGATCTGATCGAGGCGATTTTCCTGATCCGCGCCTATCGCACCACGCTGCCGCGGCTCGGGTCCAGCCGCCCGGTGGAAACCGCGCAGATGGCCTGCGACCGGCGCATTTCGGCAACGTTCAAGGATGCGCCGGGGGGGCAGGTTCTGGGCCCGACCTTCGATTACACGCACCGGCTTCTTGATTTCAGATTGGCGGCCGACGGGATCGTGCCGCCAGCCCCCGAGGCTCCGCCCCGTCAGGATCCCACACCCCATATCACGGGGTTCCTGAATCGCGACGGGCTTATCCAGCCAGAGCCCGCCAGTGCGGCGGAGCCCGGGGATCTAACCCGCAGCCCGATGGAGCTGCCCGCCGACCGGCCGCTGCGGCTGCAGGCGCTGGCGCGGGGCGACGAAGGCTTCGTGCTGGGGCTCGCCTATTCCACGCAGCGGGGCTATGCGCGCAACCACGCCTTTGTGGGCGAATTGCGCATCGGCGCGGTGGCGGTCGAAATGGACATCCCCGAACTGGGCTTTGCTATCGAGATCGGCGAAATTGCCGTGACCGAATGCGAAACCGTGAACCAGTTTACCGGATCGAAGACGGAGCCCGCGCAATTCACCCGCGGCTATGGGCTGATCTTCGGGCAGAGCGAACGCAAAGCCATCGCCATGGCGCTGGTGGACCGGGCGCTGCGCTGGCGCGAACTGGGCGAAGACGATCTGGGCGCCCCGGCGCAGGACGAAGAGTTCGTGCTCGCCCATTGCGACAACATCCAGGCCACGGGGTTTCTGGAACATATCAAGCTGCCTCACTACGTCGATTTCCAGTCCGAACTGGAACTGGTCCGCAAGCTGCGGCGCGATGCGATGGCGGCCCGGGCGGAGGCGGCGGAATGACCGGTGCGGCAGAACATCCTGTGGACGCTTATAACTTCGCCTATCTGGACGAACAGACCAAGCGCATGATCCGCCGGGCGCTGCTGAAGGCGCTGGCCGTCCCCGGCTATCAGGTGCCGTTCGCCAGCCGGGAAATGCCGATGCCCTATGGCTGGGGCACCGGCGGTGTGCAGGTGACGGCGGCAACGCTGGTGCCCGACGACCGGCTGAAGGTGATCGACCAGGGCGCCGACGACACCACCAACGCGGTGTCCATCCGGCGGTTCTTTCAGCGCACCGCAGGCGTTGCCACCACCGAGGCCACGGCCGAGGCCACGGTGATCCAGACCCGCCACCGGATCCCTGAAACGCCGCTGACCGAAGATCAGATCCTCGTCTATCAGGTGC
>JAGQRU010000313.1:0-176 GCA_020425105.1 Paracoccaceae bacterium | reverse complement strand
GAACCGCGCGAGACCGAGACGCGCAAGATGCATGCGCTTGAGGAATACGGGCTGATGCATGTGAAGCTCTACGAAGACATCGCGCGGCACGGGGACATCGCCACCGCCTATGCCTATCCGGTGAAGGTCGAAGGCCGCTACGTGATGGATCCGTCGCCGATCCCGAAATTCGACAA
>JAGQRU010000312.1 GCA_020425105.1 Paracoccaceae bacterium | reverse complement strand
GAAATGATCCTCGATGCCGGCGCCGCCGCGGTGCACTTCCGCATCGCCAGCCCGCCCACCGCCTGGCCCTGCTTTTACGGGGTGGACACGCCCGACCGCGAAAAGCTTCTGGCCGCGACCATGAGCGAGGAAGAGATGCGCCAGCATCTTGGGGTGGACAGCCTGAAATTCATCTCGCTCGACGGGCTTTACCGCGCGGTGGGCGAAGCATCGGGGCGCGAAGCCGCCTGCCCGCAATATTGCGATGCCTGCTTTTCGGGCGATTATCCAGTCCGGCCCGCCGATATGCTCGCCCGCGGGTTCGAGCTGAAGGCCGCCGAATAGGCCGCAGCTCGGCAGGCCTCGCCGCCGCCGCACCAGAAGGCAAGCGCCCGGTCGTCCCGGGCGCAGGCGCGCTTGGGGGCTCCGACACCCCCTTGCCTTCCCCTCCCGCGCTCTCATAAACGAGCCCATGGAACACACAAAAGACACCTTGCCCGCGCTGGTCACCGGCGCTTCTCGCGGCCTCGGCGCGGCGCTGGCCCTGGGCCTTGCCGAACGTGGCTATCCCGTCATCGCCGTGGCCCGCACCGTGGGCGGGCTGGAGGATCTGGACGACCGCATCAAGGCGGTCGGCGGTACCGCCACCCTGGCGCCCTTGGACGTGACGAATGACGGCGCGATGCAGCATCTGTGCCGGTCTATCCACGATCGTTGGGGCGGGCTGTCGCTGTGGGTGCATACCGCGCTGCACACCGCGCCGCTGAGCCCCGCGCAATTCATCGACACCAAGGATTGGGACCGCAGCACGGCGGTCAATGTGGACGCCACCCGGCGGCTGATCTGCTATGTCGCGCCTTTGCTGACCACCCCGGATGCAAAGGCCGTGTTTTTCGACGATCCGCGCGGGGGCGCCAAGTTCTTCGGCGCCTATGGCGCGACCAAGGCGGCGCAGATCGCGCTCGCCCAATCCTGGGCCGCCGAAACCGTCCGCACCGGTCCGCAGGTCCGGGTTCTGACGCCGCCGCCTTTGGCCACCGCCACCCGCGCGCGGTTCTTTCCCGGCGAGGACCGCAGCGTGCTGACCCAGCCCTCTGACGCCGCCGCGACGCTGCTGGACGAGATTTTCGGCGCCTGACGCGATCCGGTGCCCGCAGGGCGGTCCGCAAGATCGGGTGCGGCCCGCACACCACGTCGGACCCGGTTCAACGCCCTGCGGACCCCGTGCCCGCTTTACCGCCACGCCGTGCTCCTCTAAGCAGCACAAATGATTGGTATGGAGTTCCCGGCATGCGCATTCTTGTGACCAATGATGACGGCATCAACGCACCGGGCCTGAAAGTGCTTGAAGCCATCGCGTCGGATCTGGCCGGCCCGAAGGGAGAGGTCTGGACCGTCGCGCCCGCCTTTGAACAATCCGGCGTCGGCCACGCGATTTCCTATGTCCATCCGACCATGATCACCCAAATGGACGACCGCCGCTATGCCGCCGAAGGGTCGCCCGCCGATTGCGTTCTGGCGGGGGTGCATGACGTGCTGGCCGATGCGCCGCCGGATCTGATCCTGTCGGGCGTCAACCGCGGCAACAATGCGGGTGAAAACGTGGTCTATTCCGGCACCATCGGCGCGGCAATGGAAGGCGCCCTGCAGGGCATTCCGTCGGTCGCCATGTCGCAATTCTATGGCCCCGGCAACGCGCGTCTGGACGATCCGTTCGAAGCGGCGCGCTGTCACGGCGCCGCCACCCTGCGCGCGCTGCTGGATCATGGCGAATGGGAGGGCGGTCCGTACCGCACCTTCTATAACGTCAATTTCCCGCCGCTTCCGGCCACGGAGGTCAAGGGCCGCAAGGTCGTGTCCCAGGGCTTCCGCCCCGGCGCCCGGTTTCAGGCCAAACCGCAGGTGGCCCCGACCGGACGCCGCTATATGTGGATCCATGGCGGCGCGCAGGATGTCGATACCGGCCCCGGCACGGATGTCAGCGCCAATCTGGGCGGGTATATTTCCGTCACCCCCCTGCGCGCCGATCTGACCGCACATGACCTTCTGGAAAGCCTGAAGGAGCGTCTTGAATGACCCCACCACCGGACGAGCGGATACTGCAATTCATCTATACGCTCCGTTCCAAGGGGATCACCGATCCCCGGGTCTTGACCGCGATGGAGCGCACCAATCGCAGCGCCTTCCTGCGCGGTGCGTTCGAGCCGCGCGCCTATGACGACATGCCCCTGCCGATTCCCTGCGGCCAGACGATTTCGCAGCCTTCCGTGGTCGCACAGATGACCCAGGCGCTGCAGGTGGGGCCCCGCGACAAGGTTCTGGAAATCGGCACCGGCTCGGGCTATCAGGCCGCCGTCCTGGCCCAACTGGCCCGCCGCGTCTATACAGTGGACCGGTTCCGCAGCCTGGCCGAAGCCGCCAAGGAACGATTCCAGGCGCTCGATCTGTCCAATATCACCGTCTTTATCGGCGACGGATCCTTCGGACTGCCGGCCCAGGCCCCGTTCGACCGGATCCTTGTGACTGCGGCTGCCGAAGACCCCCCCGGGCCGCTCTTGGCGCAACTGCGCGAGGGCGGTATCATGGTGGTGCCTGTGGGCCAGTCCGATGCCGTACAAACCTTGATCAAGGTGACCCGCACTGCGACGGGGCTGGACTATGACGACCTCGGCCCGGTGCGTTTCGTGCCGCTGGTTGAGGGCCTAGGAGAGGAATAACCCGTGCCCCCCGCATCAGAACGGGGCGAGCCCAGAGGATACGAGCCATGACACCGTTTCGCCCGGTACGCACCCCGTTTGTCCTGGCTGTGCTTTGCACCGCCCTGGCAGGCTGCAGTACCCTGACCCTTCCCGGCGGGTATGACCTGCTCAACAGCGGCGACGATACCGCCCATGTGCCCACCGCGCCCCGGCCCGAACCGGATGCACGCGGGGTGATTTCCTATCCGAATTATCAGGTCGCCGTGGCCCGCCCGGGCGATACCATCGCCGCGATGGCCCTGCGGCTGGGGCTCGACGCATCGGCGCTGGCGCGCAAGAACGGCCTGCCCGAAGATGCCGCGCTGCATGGCGGAGAGCTGATCCTGCTGTCGTCGCGCGTGCCGGACACCGCCGCCGCAAGCGGACTCGCGCCCGGTGGCACGGTCGATGTGGCGACCCTGGCGGGATCGGCACTGGACCGCGCCGAAGGCAAACCGGCCAGCACCATTGTGACCGCCCCGGCGCCCAAGCCGGCCTCGGGAAGCGAGCCGCGCCGCCATGTGGTCAAGCGCGGGGAAAGCGCCTATTCCATCGCCCGCACCTATAACGTGTCGGTCAAGGCGCTTGGCGACTGGAACGGCCTGGATTCGGCGCTGACGGTGCGCGAAGGTCAGACCCTGCTGATCCCCGTGGCGACCGGCCCTGCCCCGGTCCAGCCCGCTGTGACCGCGCCGGGCGCCGGATCGACCGCGCCCGAACCGCCGTCGGCCGCCGCCCCCCAGCCCGATGAAGATCTGGCCCCCGTGGCCAGCGCCCCGGTCATCGAAGCGCCGGCCGAACCCGCGCCCGCCGCGAAACAGCAGACGGCGGCATCGGACACGTCGCGCCTGTTGCAGCCCGTTTCGGGCAAGATCATCCGCGGCTATGCGCCGGGCAAGAACGAAGGGCTGGATTTCGGCGCCGCCGCCGGGGCGCCGGTGCGCGCCGCCGACGCGGGCACCGTCGCCGCCATCACCCGCGACACCGATCAGGTGCCGATCCTTGTGCTGCGCCACGACGACAACCTGCTGACCGTTTATGCCAATGTGGACAATGTGGTGGTCGAAAAGGGCACCCGCGTCAGCCGCGGCCAGCGGTTGGCATCGGTCCGCGCCGCCGACCCGGCCTTCCTGCATTTCGAAGTCCGGAAGGGTTTCGAAAGCGTCGATCCGCTGCCCTATCTGGCAAATTGATGCCGCGGCCGCCGGGTCCGACATTGACCCGGCGGCCGTCTTCGCGCCCAATACGGAAAGCTATTTTCAGAACCTAAAGGGGCGCGCGTGTCTTTCAGAACTTCAATTGCCGTCGTCGCGGGGCTGACGCTCGCCGCCTGCGCCGCGCCGGGCACCAGCCCGATCATAGCGCCTGTTGTCGACAAGATCCTGACCGGCCCGGGCGGCACCATCGTCATCAGATCCGATGGCACCATGACCGGAAAGGTCGGGCCCAACCGCGACGTCGATCTGAACGCCACCTGGGAAATCCGCGACCGTCAGTTCTGCCGCACGGTTCTGGCACCGGCCGCGCTGTCCGCCGACACGGCAAGGACCGCGTGCCTGCGCGTGGACGTCAAGGGCGACAGCGCGACCTTCACCGACCGTCTCGGACGCCGGAACACCTGGACCATTACCGGCCCGGCGCCACAATAACGGCGCTGTTTCCGGCCGCCGTCAGTCCAGAGGAACGCCCAGACGCCCGGCCAGATCGGTGATGAACTGCCACGCAACCCGCCCGGATCGCGCGCCGCGCGTGGCCTGCCATTCCACTGCCTCGGCGCGCAGGGTATCGTCGTCGATGGCAATGCCATAGGCATCGCAATAGGCCTGGATCATCCCCAGGAATTCGTCTTGCGTGCAGGGATGGAAGCCCAGCCACAGGCCGAAACGGTCCGACAGGGACACTTTTTCTTCGGTCGCCTCGCTGGGGTTGATCGCCGACGACCGTTCGTTTTCGATCATGTCGCGCGGCATCAGGTG
>JAGQRU010000040.1:25980-40553 GCA_020425105.1 Paracoccaceae bacterium | reverse complement strand
CCCCGCCCACGGACAAGGAATACAATGTCCGCCGCGCCTTCGACGCCGGCTGGGGCGGCGTGGTCTGGAAGACGCTAGGCGAGGACCCGCATATCGTCAACGTGAACGGCCCGCGCTATGGCGCGGTCTGGGGGGCGGACCGGCGGCTGCTGGGGCTGAACAATATCGAACTGATCACCGACCGGCCGCTGGATGTGAACCTGCGTGAAATCAAGGCGGTGAAGCGCGACTACCCGGATCGCGCGCTGGTCGTGTCGCTGATGGTCCCGTGTGAGGAACAGGCGTGGAAAGCCATTTTGCCGCTGGTTGAAGACACCGGCGCCGACGGGATCGAGCTGAATTTCGGCTGTCCGCACGGGATGAGCGAACGCGGCATGGGATCCGCCGTGGGGCAGGTGCCGGAATATATCGAAATGGTGGCCCGCTGGTGCAAGCAGAATACCCGCATGCCGGTGATCGTCAAATTGACCCCGAACATCACCGATATCCGCTTTCCGGCGCGGGCGGCGCATGCGGGCGGCGCGGATGCGGTCAGCCTGATCAATACGGTCAGCTCGATCACCGCCGTCAATCTGGACACGATGAGCCCCGAACCGTCCATCGACGGCAAGGGATCGCACGGGGGCTATTGCGGGCCGGCGGTGAAGCCGATCGCCCTGAACATGGTGGCCGAGATCGCCCGCGACCCCGCAACCGCCGGCCTGCCGATCAGCGGCATCGGCGGCATTACCACGTGGCGCGACGCCGCCGAATTCATCGCGCTTGGCTGCGGAACCGTGCAGGTCTGCACCGCCGCCATGACCTATGGCTTCAAGGTGGTGGACGAAATGAAGGCCGGCTTGTCCCAGTGGATGGATGAGAAAGGCTATGCCCGCATTTCGGACTTTCAGGGCCTCGCGGTTCCCAATGTGACCGACTGGCAGTATCTGAACCTGAATTACGTCGCCAAAGCGAAGATCAATCAGGAAGCCTGCATCAAATGCGGCCGGTGCTATGCCGCGTGCGAGGATACCAGCCACCAGGCCATTGCCATGTCCGACGACCGGGTCTTTACAGTCAAGGACGATGAATGCGTGGCCTGCAATCTGTGTGTCAATGTCTGCCCGGTCGACGGCTGCATTTCGATGGTGCCGATGTCACCCGGTGAGGTCGATCCCCGGACGGGTGAAATCGTCCAGACGGATTATGCCAATTGGACCACCCATCCGAACAATCCCGCGGCTGTGAAGGCGGCGGAATAAGCGCGGCAGAGCAGGCACCTGCAATGCGGGGCCTGAACGCGTACTCGTCAGAAGAAAATGTCTATCGGATTTCGGATCAAAACCTGGATCTATGGCGCCAGACGGCCTGCAATCTGGGCAGATAGCTTAGATCCTGGCCGTCCGTGGCGCGTCTCCAATCATCGATTGGTCCTGAAACGAATTTCCGATCAGCGATGGCAGCCAGCAATATGAGCGGCGTGCTTAGCAGCATGAGAGGAAGCGTATTTCGTTCAAAGCCCGTCGCGAGAAAGACCAAGAAGCCGATCTGCCAATGGAACAGGTAGGTCGGATAGGAAAGATCGCCTAGAAACCGGTCGAGTTTGCGGAACGACTCTTTCGCGCGGACCTGCGTTAGGACGGCAAGCACTGCTGTTGTCGTTGCGATGTTGGCGATAAGCAGCGGTTTTATTAAGGAAGGCAGCGCGTACGCAGTCGCAAACACGATGAAGTAGCTCGAAAAAGACAGAACGATCACATTCTTCTGCTTCATCAGGTTTTTCATCTCTGACGAGCGCAGGGCAAAATAAGTCAGGATGCCGACAGCAAAAGGCAGTGCCCCCGCCGGGAAGAAGAAGTAGCTGAAATACTTCGAATGCGCCGACGTCATTGACCAGCCCATATAGACGATTCCGAATGCCAGCAGGATCGCCCCGTGTTGCGCTGAACGGGAGAAGAAAAGAGAAAGGGCCAGATAGAAGAAGATCTCGATGGACAATGCCCATGCGGGCGGTACGAGCGTTGAAAATGTCGTTGGCGCCAAAGTGACTCCGTTAACAACAATTCCTTCGCTGGGGTGGAGTATCCCGATCATTGTCGCGTTGCTGAAGATCTCATGCGCGGTTGTCGGCAGCACCAACTTGTAATTCCACGCCTGCAGAATGTCGGGTGCGACGGTGAGGATGAGAGCAATCGATATGAGGCACCCGACCCAATAAGATGGCAATAGTCGCAGCAGTCGACCGCGCCAGAAACTGGTGAAACCGTGCAGGCTGAAGCCGTAGGTTTCATTCAGGATAAACGTCATTAGGTAGCCGCTGACGACGTAAAAGGAAAATACGGCGTAGGACGCAGCCCACCAATTGCTGAAAAGATGGCCATTAACGACTAGCAGTGCCAAGATAAGGCGCCATGTACCCAGCATTATTTATGGTCCTCACTGATAAACACAAAATCACTATAAGGCTGCCAATCTGGAAGCTGGTCTATAGCCATGGTTAACAAAATGTCAACCATGGGTGCTCTCATGCGTGCCCGATCAGCGGATTCTGGCTCGCTGCCGGATCAGGGAGCTGTACAGGGTGAGACGTAGGGCGGGAAGAAACTCTCAAAGCTTTTGCGGCCGACCGCGCAGAGCCGCCGGTCTTTCGGGCGGATCTCCCTCCGATGGCTGAAAATCGACCAAATTTGAAGGCTTTGTGGGGAGAGGCTACACTGCTGATGGCCGCGTTTTAGGTCGCTCGTGGTGAGCTGCCGGTCAAGAGTTTCACGAAAATCGCGACGGCGCGGCGCGGCCTTCAGATAGGCGGGCTGCGCGAGATTCGGGGGCGACCCGAGGCGATCAGTTGCGATGATGGCTGTCCCGGCCTGGCCTGCAGACGCCAATCAGTCGGTATGCTGAGCGTCATATGTAGCAGGCAACTGGGCGGGGAATTGTGACAGCGGGCAACTGGCTGAGCCGGGTGTCTTGTGCTGCGCGCGTCCAGCGGCAGCAGCGCCCGATGCCTCGTTCGGCGCGATTCAGAATCGCGGGCCGTGCGTCGGCTGTCAAATCAGGGGAGCGCAACGGTTGCGGCGTTGCGGTGGCGATGAACGAGATCCTGCTCCTGAACGGAGCCCCTACAAGGCGGGGATCGAAGGACGGTTCTTTTGGAAGCGTTGAAACGGCGTGCGTGAAGAGGGTTGAATGGACAGTCTGGTATGGATCCCGGAACGACCGGATCTTACATGCGGACGTCCATGCCGGCCGATGCCAGAACTTCCTGCACGCCGGCAGTGGCCATGGCGTTCATGTCGTGTTCGGTCTGGGCTTTCACGTTTTCGAAGATCTCGCGCAGATGCTCGAACCCTTCGATGACCAGAGCCATGCGGTCGAACGAGCGGACGTTTTCGGTCGGGCCGGTGACGCGGTTGTCGTAGCGGGCTTCCTGAGCGCGGGTGGAGGCGTTGGCTTGCACAACGATTTCGGCCTGCGGCGACACGATTTCCTTGCGCATTTCGATGTGGGTCACGTTCTGGGTTTTCGGCGCGGTCGAACGCGCGGCAGCGGCGGCATAGGCCTGCTGGACTTGCATCATGGCAGCTGCGGCTTTTGCGGTGGAAGCGGCGGGGGAGATAGCTGCGATGGTCATGTCTAAAACTCCAGGCTGTCTTGTTTCAACTTTTAGTAGATTAGCTGAAGAATTCTCGCTTGTGTGGAGTTCCTGGGTTTTCGGTTAATTTGAACGGTTTTTGTTTGGAACCTGCGCCTATCGCGGTTCCGCACGGTCCGGCTTGACTGACACGGGGGCGCTGCTAGCTTCACAATGTCCAAGAAAACAAAGCGGTGCGCCATGTCCTCTGACAGTCCTTCTGCCCCTAACGATCTGTCCGCCTTTTGGATGCCGTTCACGGCAAACCGGCAGTTCAAGAGCGCTCCGCGCATGCTCGTCGCGGCCGAGGGCATGCATTACACCTCTGCCGACGGGCGGCAGATTCTGGATGGGACGGCGGGGTTGTGGTGCTGCAACGCCGGCCACAAGCAGCCGAGAATCGTCGAAGCGATCCAGAAGCAGGCGGAAGAGCTCGACTATGCGCCCGCCTTCCAGATGGGGCACCCGAAGGCGTTCGAGCTGGCGACGAAGCTGCGCGACATGGCTCCGGACACGATCGAGCATGTGTTTTTCACCAATTCCGGGTCGGAATCGGTGGAAACCGCACTGAAGATCGCGCTGGCCTATCACCGCGCCCGGGGTGACGGCACGCGGACCCGGCTGATCGGGCGCGAAAAGGGCTATCACGGGGTGAATTTCGGCGGCATCTCGGTGGGTGGGATCGTCTCCAACCGCAAATTCTTTGGCACATTGCTGGCGGGGGTCGATCACTTGCCCCACACGCTCTTGCCGGAAAACGCGTTCTCTCGCGGTTTGCCCGAATTCGGCCTGGATCTGGCCGAAGACCTGGAACGCATCATCGCCCTGCACGGCGCCGACACCATCGCGGCGGTGATCGTCGAACCGGTATCGGGATCGGCGGGGGTGATCCTGCCGCCCCGCGGATACCTGCAGCGGCTGCGCGAGATTACCTCCCAGCACGGGATCCTGCTGATCTTTGATGAGGTCATCACCGGTTTCGGCCGTCTGGGGGCGCCCTTCGGCGCGGACTATTTCGGCGTCACGCCCGACCTGATCACCTGCGCTAAGGGGCTGACCAACGGTACCATCCCGATGGGCGCGGTTCTGACCACCGCCGCTGTGCATGACGCCTTCATGCAGGGGCCCGAAAACGTGATCGAGCTGTTTCACGGCTATACCTATTCCGGCAACCCGATCGCGGCGGCCACGGGCATCGCCACGCTGGAAACCTATCGCGAAGACGGGTTGTTCGAACGCGCGGCCGAATTGGCGCCCTATTGGGAAGAGGGGCTGCATTCCCTGCGCGGGCTGCCCCATGTGATCGACATCCGAAATCTGGGCCTGATCGGCGCGGTGGAACTGGAGCCGATTCCGGGCAAGCCCACCGCACGGGCGTTCCAGGCGTTTCTGGACTGTTTCGAAAAGGGGGTTCTGATCCGCACCACGGGCGACATTATTGCCATGTCGCCGCCGCTGATCATCGAGAAGGAGCATATCGATCAACTGTTCGGCACGCTGCGCGACGTGCTGAAGAAGCTGGCCTAGTCCGGTCCGTCCGGCAGCGCCGCAATCTCGGCGCTGCTGACCCCGATGCCTTTCAGGACGATGCGTTTCACCGCCGCCTTGGCGTCGGTCCATTCCGCATCGTTCAGCGCCCGACCGCCGTTCAATGCCGTCACCTGATGGTCGAAATCGGCGTAATGCTGGGTTGTCGCCCAGATCATGTAAAGCAGATGGCGGGGCGAGATTGGGTCCATCCGCCCTTGCCGGATCCAGCCTTCGATCACCTCGATCCGGCCGTTGGTCCAGGTGTCCAGGGTCGTTTCCAGCCATTCCTGGATCACGGGCGCGCCATGCATCACCTCGGCCGCCCAGACCTTGGATCCCGCCGGATGCCGGCGCGAGATTTCCATCTTTGCGTCGATATAGGCGCCGATCCCTTCGGCGGGGCCGCTTGAGGCTTCGAACACCGCCGCAGCGTCCAGCCAGATGTGGAAAATCTCTTCCACGACGCGGCGATAAAGCGTTTCCTTGGTTGGAAAATAGTAATGCAGATTGGCCTTGGGCAGCCCCGCGAGATCGGCGATAACCTGCATCTTGGCGCCGCCGAATCCGGCTTCGGCAAACACTTTTTCCGCCGCGCGAAGGATGAGCGTTTCGTTCTGCTGCCGAATAATCTTTTTGCTCTTCGGATCGCGCTGCGCCACTGTTTGGAATGCCCCAGTTATCGGTTGACCGGTCCGGTCCGCTGTGGTTCCGTCTTCTTGACCATACGGTCAGGAATTGAAGTCTTGCAAGAGGCGCAAAGCCCGGCAGCAACAGGTGGGAGACCCCAGATGCCAGCCCCCGGTGAAAATCTGAAAATCAACGGCGCCCGACTGTGGGACAGCCTGATGGAGATGGCCAAGATCGGCCCCGGCATCGCGGGTGGCAACAACCGGCAGACCCTGACCGACGAAGACGGCGAAGGCCGGGCGCTGTTTCAGAAATGGTGCGAAGATGCGGGGATGACGCTGGGCGTGGACCAGATGGGCACCATGTTCGCCCGGCGCGAGGGCACGGACCCGGACGCGCTTCCGGTCTATGTGGGCTCGCACCTTGATACCCAGCCGACGGGCGGCAAATACGATGGCGTTCTCGGGGTTCTGGGCGGGCTGGAGTTGATCCGTACCCTGAACGATCTGGGGATCAAGACCCGGCACCCGATCGTGGTCACCAACTGGACGAATGAGGAAGGCACCCGGTTCGCGCCGGCGATGCTGGCCTCAGGCGTGTTCGCGGGCGTGCACGACCAGGACTGGGCCTATGCCCGCGAAGACGCGGCGGGCAAGACCTTTGGCGATGAACTGGGCCGCATCGGCTGGAAGGGCGATGAACAGGTCGGCGCCCGCAAGATGCACGCCTTTTTCGAACTGCACATCGAACAGGGCCCGATCCTGGAAGCCGAGGGCAAGGATATCGGGGTGGTGACCCACGGGCAGGGGCTCAGCTGGACCGAGGTGACGATCACCGGCAAGGACGCGCATACCGGGTCCACGCCGATGCCCATGCGCCGGAATGCCGGATTGGCCATGGCGCGGGTGCTGGAACTGGTGGAGGAAATCGCGCTCAGCCATGCGCCGCACGCGGTCGGGGCGGCGGGTCATATCGACGTCTATCCGAATTCGCGCAACGTGATCCCCGGCAAGGTGGTCTTCACGGTCGATTTCCGGTCGCCCGATCTGGCGGTGATCACGGACATGGAACAGCGCCTGATCGACGGTGGCAACGCGATTTGCGACGACATGGGCATGTGCATCGAATTTGAAAAGGTCGGCGGGTTCGACCCGGTGACCTTCGACGAAGGCTGCGTGACCGCGGTGCGCAACGCCGCCGAACGGTTGGGCTACAGCCACATGAACCTGATTTCCGGGGCCGGGCATGATGCCTGCTGGATCAACCGCGTGGCACCGGCGGCGATGGTGATGTGCCCCTGCGTGGATGGGCTAAGCCACAACGAGGCCGAAGAAATCAGCCCCGAATGGGCGGCGGCCGGGGCCAATGTTCTGTTTCACGCCGTGGTGGAAACGGCTGAGATCGTCGAATGATCCGCGCCGCCGCGCTGTGTCTGCTGGCGGTCTGCCCGGGTTTTGCGGTGCAGGCGGGGGACATTCGGGCGGCGGGCGGCTATTGGGACTGGCAACTGACCGAGCCCTTCGATCTGTCGGTCAATGTGCGGGTCATCGATCTGGACCCTGACGGCGTGACCCGCGCGCAGATCCGGGCTTTGCGCGCGCGGGGGGTGAAGACCGTCTGCTATGTCTCTGTCGGGACAGTGGAAAATTATCGGCGAGATGCGAAGAAGTTTCCCCCAGATGTTCTGGGCGATGTGTATGACGACTGGCCCAACGAACGGTTTCTGGACATCCGCCAGCGCGACGTTCTGCTGCCGCTGATGCAGGCGCGGTTCGACCGCTGCAAGGCGCTTGGATTCGACGCGGTCGAGCCGGACAATATGGACCTGTTCGAAAACGACACCGGGTTCGACATCTCGATGCAGGATCAGGCGACCTATATGGCCCATCTCGCGGCCTATGCGCACAAGATCGGGCTGGAAATCGCGCAGAAGAACGCGCCGGAACTGATCCCGCATCTGCATGAGCGGTTTGATTTCATTATCCTTGAAAGCTGCTTCTATTATGATTTCTGTGAGGATGCGCGCCCCTATCTGGACGCGGGCAAGGATGTTCTGGCAGCGGAATACCCGCACAAGCGGGTGAGCGAACAGAAGGCTTGTGCCTATGGCGGGCGCTCGGGGGTGAAGTTCATCTTCAAGGAACGCGAACTGGCGGCCGGGGGCCGCGCATGTTGATCGAGAACAGGGGATCGAGATGAGCAAGGTGATCAAGGGCGGCATCGTGGTGACCGCTGACCGGCAATACGAGGCGGATATCCTGATCGAAGGCGAAACGATCGCGGCGATCGGGGAAAACCTGTCCGGTGATGAATATGTCGATGCCGAAGGCGCCTATGTCATCCCCGGCGGGATCGATCCGCACACGCATCTGGAAATGCCGTTCATGGGCACCACGGCGGACGAAACCTTCGAATCCGGCACCTGGGCGGCGGCCACGGGCGGCACCACGATGCTGGTGGATTTCTGCCTGCCCGGCGAAGATGGCTCGATCAAGAACGCGATCAACGAATGGCACCGCAAATCGACGCCGCAGATCTGTTCGGATATCGGCTATCACATGGCAATCACCGGATGGAATGAAAGCATTTTCAACGAGATGGAAGACGCCGTTAAGATGGGCGTCAACTCGTTCAAGCATTTCATGGCCTATAAGGGCGCCTTGATGGTGGAAGATGACGAGATGTTCGCGTCGTTTACCCGCTGCAAGGAATTGGGCGCGCTGCCCATGGTGCATGCGGAAAACGGCGATATCATCGCGGAATTGCAGCAGAAATATCTCGCCGAAGGGGTGACCGGCCCCGAAGGCCATGCCTATTCGCGGCCGCCGGAGTTGGAAGGCGAAGCGGCCAACCGCGCCATCATGATCGCCGATACCGTGGGCACGCCGCTTTATATCGTGCACGTGTCCTGCGAACAGGCGCATGAAGCGATCCGCCGGGCGCGCCAGAAGGGGCACCGGGTCTATGGCGAACCGCTGATCCAGTTCCTGACGCTAGATGAAAGCGAATATTTCAACAAGGATTGGGAACATGCGGCGCGGCGGGTGATGTCACCTCCGTTCCGCAGCAAGGAGCATCAGGACGGCTTGTGGAACGGCTTGTCGGCCGGGTCCCTGCAGGTCGTGGCGACCGATCACTGCGCGTTCGGAACAGAGAAGAAGAAGATGGGGATCGACAATTTTACCCTGATCCCCAACGGCACGGGCGGGCTGGAAGACCGGCTGGCGGTGTTGTGGACCCGCGGCGTGGAAACCGGGCGCATCACGCCCGAAGAATTCGTTGCGGTGACCTCGACCAATATTGCCAAGATCCTGAACATCTATCCGAAAAAAGGCGCGCTGGTGCCGGGCGCGGATGCCGATATCGTGGTGTGGGATCCGAAGATTTCCAAAACCATTTCGGCCAATTCGCAGAAATCCATCATAGATTACAACGTCTTCGAAGGGTTAGAGGTGACCGCGCAGGCGCGCCACACCCTGTCGCGGGGCGATGTCATCTGGTCGTGGGGGAAAAACAGCGTGCCGCAACCGGGGCGCGGGCGGTTCGTGCCGCGTCCGGCATTTTCGTCCGCGGCGGCGGCTTTGAGCAAATGGAAAGCATTGAACACCCCGCGCAAGATCGAACGCGATCCGATGAATATCCCGTCCGGGATCTGACCTGCGTATGCTCAGCCAGGAAGAGATCGATGGTTTCATGGCGCCCGGGCTGCCTGAAACCGTCATAGAAGCCAAGGACTTGCAGCTTGTCTTTCAGACCGGCGACGGGCCTGTGCAGGCGCTGAAAGACGTGTCGCTGCAGATCGGCAAGGGGGACTTCGTCAGCTTCATCGGGCCATCTGGCTGTGGCAAGACCACCTTTCTGCGCGCCATCGCGGGGCTGGAAGAGCCCACCGGCGGGCAGCTTCGGGTCAACGGGATGACCCCGGATGACGCGCGCCGGGCCCGCGCCTATGGCTATGTCTTTCAGGCTGCAGGGCTTTACCCGTGGCGGAGCATCGCGCGCAACGTGAGTTTGCCGCTTGAGATCATGGGCTATTCCCGCGCCGAACAGCAGCAGCGGGTGAAAAAGGTCCTGCAACTCGTTGATCTGGAAGGGTTCGCGCGGAAGTATCCATGGCAGCTTTCCGGGGGGATGCAGCAGCGGGCGTCGATTGCACGGGCGCTGGCCTTCGACGCCGATATTCTGTTGATGGATGAACCCTTCGGCGCGCTTGACGAAATCGTCCGGGACCATCTGAACGAGCAGTTGCTGCAGCTTTGGGCGCGGACGGGCAAGACCATCGGCTTTGTCACCCATTCGATCCCTGAAGCGGTCTACTTGTCCACGCGCATTGTGGTGATGAGCCCGCGCCCGGGCCGGATCACCGATGTGATCGAAAACCCGCTGCCGCGCGAACGGCCGCTCGGTATCCGCGACACGCCGGACTTTCTGGCGGTGGCGCATCGGGTGCGTGAGGGGCTGCGCATGGGGCATGCCTATGACTGACGCGCGCGGGGCTGTCCGATGATCCGGTCGATCCTGCCGGTGCTGACGGTCGTCGCCGCGATCATGGTGCTTTGGTACGGGGCCGCGGTGTGGATGAATTCTGCCTGGACGGTGCAGCAGGCGGCCCGCGCCGGGCAGACGGTCACGTCGATGGACATCCTGCGCGATACGCTGGCGCAGGACCGGCCGAAGCTGCCCGCGCCGCATCAGGTCGCGGCGGAGTTCTGGGATACCACGGTCGCCAAGAAAATCACCTCCAAGCGCAGTCTGGTCTATCATGGCTGGATAACCCTTTCGGCCACGCTCTTGGGTTTTGCCATGGGGGCGACGCTGGGGGTGCTTCTGGCCGTGGGCATCGTGCACAACAAGGCGATGGATATGAGCGTGATGCCCTGGGCCATCGCCAGCCAGACCATCCCCATTCTGGCCATCGCGCCGATGATCATCGTCGTGCTCAATTCCGTCGGCATATCGGGTTTGCTGCCCAAGGCGCTGATCTCGACCTATCTTTCCTTCTTTCCTGTCGTCGTCGGCATGGTCAAGGGACTGCGCAGTCCCGAGGCGATACAGCTCGATCTCATGCGCACCTACAACGCCTCCGGAAGCCAGACCCTTTGGAAGCTGAGGTGGCCGGCCGCCGCGCCGTACCTGTTCACCTCGATGAAGGTTGCCGTCGCCACCGCCCTTGTCGGCGCGATCGTCGGCGAACTGCCCACGGGTGCGGTTGCCGGGCTCGGTGCGAGGCTGCTGACCGGTTCCTATTACGGCCAGACAATACAGATCTGGTCTGCGCTGTTCATGGCCGCCGCGCTTGCCGCGGTGCTGGTGATGCTGGTGGGCGTAGGCGAGCGCCTCGTGATGAGCCGCATGGGAGAACGGCCATGACCGGGTATGACTTTGCGATTGTCGGCGCGGGCGCGGCCGGGCTGGCCGCTGCCAAGGAATTCGGTCGGGCCGGCAAATCGTTCATCGTGCTGGAGGCAATGGACCGCATCGGCGGACGGGCATGGAGCGAAAGCGAAACCTTCGGCGTGCCGTTCGACCAGGGCTGCGCCTGGCTCCACGCCGCCGACCGCAATCCGTTCTACCCGGAAGCGATTGCTGCGGGCTGGACGCTCCACCATCACGACATGGGCCTGGAGCAGGTCTATTTCGGCCGCGAGGCGGCAACCAGGGCGCAGATGCGGGAAATGGAAGAGGCCGATTCGGCTTTCTCCGAAATGCTGATGGTCTACAGCTCCAATTCCGATCGTGCCTCTGAACTGATGGTGGCGAACAGGATCGGTCATGCCGCGACGACCTTCGCCGGTCCGATGGACTTCGCACAAGATATCGACGAGATCTCCATCGCCGACTTCTCGAAGGCGGCNNGCCATCGCGCCGATGATCATCGTGGTGCTGAACTCCATCGGCGTGCAGGGATTGCTGCCGAAGGCGGTGATCTCTGCCTATCTGAGCTTCTTCCCCGTCGTGGTCGGCATGGTCAAAGGGCTGCGCAGCCCCGGCGCGATGCAGCTTGATCTGCTGAAGACCTATCACGCCAGCCCTGCACAAGTGTTCTGGCATCTGCGCCTTCCGGCCTCGCTGCCATTCCTGTTCACTTCGCTGAAGATCGGGATCGCGGCCAGTCTGGTCGGTGCCATCGTGGGCGAACTTCCGACCGGTGCGGTGGCGGGGCTGGGGGCGCGGCTGCTGGCGGGGTCCTATTACGGCCAGACGATCCAGATCTGGTCGGCATTGCTGGCCGCGGCGATCCTGGCGGCGCTGCTGGTGGGCGTCGTGGGGCTGATCGAGCGTGGGGTTCTGCGCCAGATGGGAATGGCGCGCGGATGATCTGGACCGGTGCCGCGTTGGGATTTTGGGCCCTGGCTTGGTGGGTCAATTCCCGGATCGCCAATGGGCCTTATGCCGCGACGCGCGCCGCAAGATGGGCCGTTCCGGTGATCTTCGGTCTGACCATTTTCGTGGTCTGGGAAGGGCTGGTGCGCGGCCTCGACGTGCCTGGCGTGATCCTGCCGCCGCCGTCCAGCATCGCGGCGCGGTTCGCGACGGCGCTTCCCGTCTTGTGGGCGGATTTCCGGCAGACTTTCGTCAAGGGCGCCCTGTCTGGCTATGCGATCGGGGTCACGGCGGCCTGCGTCACGGCCATCGCGGTGGACCGCTACGATTTTCTGCGGCGCGGGCTGCTGCCGGTCGGCAGCTTCATCGCGGCCCTGCCGGTGATCGGCATCGCGCCCATCCTGGTCATGTGGTTCGGTTTCGACTGGCAATCGAAGGCCGCGGTGGTCGTGGTGATGGTGTTTTTCCCGGTGCTGGTCAATCTGGTGCAGGGGCTTGCATCGGCGGACCGGATCCACCGCGACCTGATGATCACCTATGCCGCAAGCTATTGGCAGACCTTGTGGAAGCTGCGCCTGCCCGCCGCGGCGCCGTTTCTGTTCAATGGCCTGAAAATCGCCACGACGCTGGCCCTGATCGGTGCCATCGTGGCGGAGTTCTTCGGCTCGCCCATCGTCGGCATGGGCTTTCGCATTTCCACCAGTGTCGGCCAGCTTGCGCTCGACATGGTGTGGGCGGAAATTGTGGTGGCCGCGCTGGCCGGGTCCGCCTTTTATGGCGTGGTGGCACTGGCGGAACGGGCGGTGACGTTCTGGCATCCTTCGCAGCGGCGCCAACGATAAAATGATGCAAAACAACAACAGGAGAGCATGACATGACGACCTATAAGACCGGCCTTCTGGCCGCCGTTCTGGGGGTGGCCGCGGGCGTGGCGCAGGCGGCGGATGATCTGACGCTGCAGCTGAAATGGGTCACGCAGGCCCAGTTCGCCGGCTATTACGTCGCGGCCGACAAGGGTTTTTACGACGAGGCCGGGCTGAATGTGACAATCAAGCCGGGCGGGCCGGATGTGGCGCCGACGCAGGTGGTCGCCGGGGGCGGCGCCGATGTGGTCGTGGAATGGATGCCGGCCGCGCTGGCCGCGCGCGAACGGGGGCTGCCGCTGGTCAATATCGCCCAGCCGTTCAAATCGTCCGGGATGATGCTGACCTGTCTGGCCGAAAGCGGTGTGACCGGACCCGCGGATTTCCCGGGCCGGACTCTGGGCGTCTGGTTCTTCGGAAACGAATATCCCTTCCTGTCGTGGATGAGCCAGCTGGGCATTCCCACCGATGGCAGCGAAGGCGGCGTGAGCGTGCTGAAACAGGGGTTCAACGTCGATCCGCTGCTGCAGAAGCAGGCCGATTGCATTTCGACCATGACCTATAACGNNGCACGCTCGGCATCCCGACCGAGGGGGGCGACGACGGGGTGACGGTGCTCAAGCAGGGCTTCAACGTCGATCCGCTCCTGCAGAAACAGGCCGCCTGTATCTCGACCATGACCTATAACGAATACTGGCAGGTGATCGACGCGGGGATCGCGCCGGACCAGCTGGTGACGTTCAAATATGAGGATCAGGGCGTGGCGACGCTGGAAGACGGGCTTTACACGCTGGAGGACAATCTGTCCGACCCGGCCATGGTGGACAAGCTGACCCGCTTCATTGCCGCGTCGATGAAAGGCTGGAAATACGCCGAGGAGCATCCCGAGGAAGCCGCCGGGATCGTCCTCGACAACGATGCGACCGGCGCGCAGACCGAAATGCACCAGGTGCGGATGATGGGTGAGATCGCCAAGCTGACCGCCGGGTCGGACGGATCGCTGGATCCGGCGGATTACGAACGCACGGTGGCGACGCTGCTGGCCGGGGGGTCGGACCCGGTGATCACCCGCGCGCCGGAAGGGGCCTGGACCCACGCCATCACGGATGCGGCGCTGCACTGAAATAGGAGATGACGGGCGGGCCTGAACGGGCCTGCCCACTGCGGCTCAAAGCTCGGCAGACGGGTCGATCAGGCCTTCGCGCAGGGCCAGCGCGATCAGCTGCGCCACGGAATGGACGTCCAGCTTTTGCATCAGGCTGGTCCGGTGGCGGTCCACGGTCTTGGCGCTGATGCCCAGGGTCGCGGCGATTTCCTTGTTCGACTGGCCCGACACGATCAGGTTCAGGGTCTGCCGCTCGCGGTCGGTCAGCGGTGATATCCGCGGGCGTTCTTCCAGCATTTCGGCGATATGGGACGCGATCTTGCGGCTGCCGCGCAGGATCTTCGGCAAGGCGGCATAAAGCTCGTCATTGGACGTGGCCTTGGAAAACAGCCCGTCGACGCCGATATCCACCAGTTCCGCCAGCTTGCCCACGGCCGAAATGCCCGTCAGCACGACGATCCGGGTGTCGGCGGACCAGCGCCGCGCCTCCAGCAGCACCTCGGCGCCGCCTGCA